>NZ_JAXXBR010000038.1:0-30123 GCF_037242085.1 Alitiscatomonas sp.
ACCTTATCGCAGTATTTGATGATGCTTCCCATATCGTGGGTCACCATTAGGATGGTGGTGCCGTTCTTCCGGATCTCTTCCATACGCCGGTAGCACTTGGCCTGGAAAAACACGTCGCCCACAGACAGGGCCTCGTCCACAATAAGGATCTCCGGCTCCACATTGATGGCCAGGGCAAAGGCCAGACGGACGAACATACCGCTGGAATACGTCTTCACCGGCTGATACACAAAATCGCCGATGTCGGCAAAGTCCAGGATCTCCTGGAGCTTTTTATCCATCTCCGCCTTTGTGTACCCCATCATGGTGCCGTTCATATAAATATTTTCAATTCCCGTATAGTCCATATTGAAGCCGGCTCCCAGCTCCAGAAGAGCCGAGATCTTCCCGTCCACCTGGACCGAACCGGTGGTGGGGGTCAGGACGCCGGTGATGATCTTTAAGATCGTGGATTTTCCCGAGCCATTGGTACCGATGATCCCCACGGTCTGGCCCTTCTCCACTGTAAAGGAAAGGCCGTTTAAGGCGTAGAAGTCCTTATGGAGGCTCTTATGGGTCAGGCTTAGGGATTCCTTTAACCGGTCGATGGGACGGTCGTACAAACGGTATATTTTTGTTACATCTTTTACTTCGATCGCATTCTGGGACATTCCATCCTCCTATAATACATCCGAAAAATGCGGACGCAGCTTTTTAAATACCTTCAGCCCCACAAGCATCATGACAATGGTCACGCCCCAGAAATAGACTGTAAGGGTGGGACGCATATAAAACCAGTCCCCGGTGAGCATACTGTCACGATACCCGGCCGCAATATAATAGAACGGGTTCAGCTTCAGGATCGTGGGAGCCATGGTCAGTCCCTTTTCCAGGAAAAGCTGCTCGCTGTACATAATGGGCGTCAGCCACATACCGAACTGAAGGCAGATGCTGACGATCTGGGCCATGTCCTTAAAGAATACCTGGATGGCGCTGGTAAAATACGTCAGCGCCAGTGCGAACATGGAGGCCGCAAAGGCATAATAAAGGACCTGCAGCCAGGAGATCTGCGGCGCCTTTCCGCTGATGAGGAATACCACAAACATGATGGCCACAAAAAATCCATGAACGAACAGACAGGAGATCAGCTTTATAATAGGAAGGATCTCCACCTTAAACACGACCTTCTTCACCAGGTAATTGTATTCCTGGAGACAGCCGGTACCGCAGTTTAAGGCCTCTGCAAAGAAAAACCAGGGCGCGATACCGGGGACCAGCCACTGTACATAGGAGGCGTTGGGCACCGGAGGCGCGCTCTTAAAGCCGATGGGGCCAAAGATCAGCCAGTAGATCAGCACGGTCACCACCGGCTGCACAAACATCCATACCACGCCGAAATAGGACCCCACAAACCGCTTTTTAAAATCGGCTTTTGAAAGGTCCCAGATCAGACGGCGCCTGGTTATGATCTCCTTTAAAAGAGAAATTACATAATTCACGCTGTTTTAAACCTCATTATCTCTCAAACTTGAACGTATCGTTGAAGCCGCCCCACTTTTTATCCTTCTCAGAAATGATCAGCTCCATTCCCTCCTCGATGGGCCACTGTACGCCGATGGTCTCGTCGCTCCATAAAAGGCCGCCCTCATCGCCGGGATGATAGAAATCGGTGCATTTGTAGGCGAATTCGGCTTCATCAGACAGCACTAAAAAGCCGTGGGCAAAGCCTTCCGGAATATAAAACTGCTTTTTATTTTCCGCAGACAGCTCCACGCCGAACCACTTTCCATACGTCTCTGAGCTGGTCCTCAGATCCACCGCCACGTCGAATACTGTGCCGCGGACCGCGCGCACCAGCTTGCCCTGGGGGAACTGCTTCTGGAAATGGAGGCCCCGGAGCACGCCCTTTACGGACATGGACTGGTTATCCTGGACGAATACCATATCAAGACCGGCTTCCTTAAAATCGTTCTGATTGTATGTTTCCATAAAATATCCGCGCTCATCCTTAAATACCGTTGGCTCGATCACGAAAAGCCCTTCAATGGTCTTTCCTTCCACCTGGCACGGAGTTACTTTAATCTTTCCCATTTTTCTTACCTCTCTTTTGTTTTCTGGTCTGCTAAACATCATACCACTGTGCGGGAAGAGTTACAATACCAAATTGGATCCCGCCTTATTTCCCCAATAGGCCTTATTCATGGTGCACCACAAAACCACCGGACGGGGCAGCCTCCGGTACCGTTTTCCCATGAGAAAGCCCAGGTATTTACATCCGCTGGTATAGATGAGCTTCGGGATCAGATACACCTTCCCCGACTTTACAAGGAAGGCCGCTGTCTGCTTTACCATACGGATCCCCTCTCCCTCGGACCGGATGCCGGAGAACACCTCCGGGTGGTCGGCCTGGGATACGGCCAGATCGAAATTCCTGTGAAACTGCTGGATCCCCGAATAGTTATGGGAATGGATCACCCTGGCCCCGGCGGAATAAAAGACACCATAGCCCCGCTCCATGGCCCCGGCCGCAAAGATCATGTCCTCGTTGAAGATGGTCTTTTTCGTAAAGCCGCCCAGCTCCAGATATACGCTCCGCTTATAGGCGGCACATACGTTGGAGCAGAAATACGTCTTGATCCCCAGCTCTGGCAGGTCCTCCCTGGTCTTTAACCGGCTTTCCTCCGGATAATTAAAGGCCCTGGTATAGCGCTCAATGATCCCGCAGTCCCGGTCCGGAAGCTGACGGCCATAGGCCACAGCCGTGCTTTCCTTCTCCGTAAGACCGCGGACCAGGTTTTCCAGAAGATACTGGTCTGCCGGAAGGGCGTCGTCGGTCATGCACACGCAGATGCCGGCATCCGACTGCCGGATCCCAGCGTCCCTGGTGGCTCCATGGTCAAAGGTCTCTCTTGTCACATGGAAGACCGAAAGATTTTCCGGCAGGCTGTACCCCGTTTCAGAAAGCCACCGGTCCCAGTATGCCTGTTCCGTATTCATGATGATGTACCGGTTTACAGGCTGGGTCTGGGCGTCCAGGCGCTTTAAAAGCTCCCCGAACCGTTCCCCCGGCCGGTAAACGGGAATGATCACATCCACAGTTATTTCCTTCATTCTAAATTCCTCTGCTCCGGATTTTTCCGTTTATGTTCCAGGATCCCCGCCAGGTCAATGAGGCCGAACAGCACCATTAAGGCACCGGTCAGGACCACATAGGCCAGGGCTCCCCCGAAGATCCCGCCCCACCGCACAAAGGGCGTGGAGACCAGGACTGCCATAAGGCTCACCAGGCCGTAGACCCCGAAAATATATTTCTGCTTTTTCATGATCACCAGCGAATAATAAAACAGGTTCATGTACGCATTCAGGGCTCCGCCGAAAATGATCAAAACCAGGGCCGGCCGGCACTGGGAAAGGCCGGTCCGCAGATTGGGATACAGAAGGCTTAACACCGGGATCCCCAGAATCCACGCGCCTCCCACAGCCAGCACCGTCAGGGCCGCGATGATCAGAGCGATCCGCTTCTGGATCTTTAAAAACCGCCGGGTCCTCCCCATCTCCCAGGTAAAGGACATTTTCGTAAGATAAGGCCGGATTACGAACCCGGCCACCAGATTGATGATGCTGGTGGGCATGAAGATGGCTCCGAACACAGCCATATCCCGATCCGCCATACAGCCCTCAATGGCGTATTTGGACGCGGAAAAAATATAAAAGTCCAGCACTGCCGAACAGAACAGCAGGATGGTCTCTGCAAAAAGCTCCTGCTTCTTTCCATTCGCCGATCTCCACTCCACGTTGGGAAGCTCCCGGATCACCAGCACGTCGAACACCAGGAACCCCGCCGCCTGGGCTCCCACAGCCCACAGGCTGGCGGCGGCCAGATCTTTCGTATACGCCAGGGAAGCCAGGAATACGCCCACGGAAAGGATCGTCCGGAAGGCGTTGGATTTTCCCGTCAGATAAAGCCGCCCGCCTCTCTGGAATTCCGCCTCATAGGCATCCGCCAGGGCGTCGATGACCTTATAGACCACCATCAAAAATACCACGGCCGCTTTTTCAAAGGAATAACCGTTTAAGAATACGTATCCCATGCCCGTGAGGACAGCCGCCCCACAGGTCAGGAGCCGCAGCCCCAGGTAATCCCCAAAGGAGTATTTTCCTCCGGTGTCGGTGATCTGGAACGGGCGGATCCCGAAATACGCCATCATGAACATATGCTGGCCGAAGGTGGTGAAGGCAAAGGTAAAGATCCCTCCCGCATCCTCCCCGGCGATCTGCACCACGGCAATGGAAAGGACCATGGATGCGAACGCATACAGGAAGCTTCCGGCCATATTCCATATAATGTCACGTTTTTCCGGATTTTTTGATTTTTTACCTATGATCAGCCGCGATAGTAATTCCATGAAACTCCTTCTTCACACAGGCAAAGGCGGATTCGATCACCTTATCCATATCATAATATCTGTATTCTGCCAGCCGGCCGCCGAAGATCACGTTTTTCTCCTCTGCTGCCAGGGCCTCATACCTTTTATACAGCTCCTGGTTCTTTTCGTCGTTGACCGGATAATACGGCTCCATGCCCTCGGTCCACTCCGCCGGATATTCCTTTGTGATCACGGTCTTTTCCTGGGTGCCAAACTCGAAGTGCTTGTGCTCGATGATCCTGGTATAAGGCGTCTCCCGGTCCGTGTAATTGATGACCGCGTTCCCCTGGAAATTATCCGTGTCCAGGACCTCCGTCTCAAACCTCAGGCTGCGGTACTGGAGCCTGCCGAACCGGTAACCGAAATAGCTGTCTATGGTTCCCGTATAGACCACCTTTTCTGCCAGGGCGTCGTATTCTTTCTTATTCTCCAGATAATCCGTACCCAGACGCACCTCACAGCCTGCAAACAGCTTGTCAATGATTACATTATAGCCGCCCATGGGGATCCCCTGGTACAGATCGTTGAAATAATTGTTGTCGTAGGTATAGCGCACCGGGAGGCGCTTGATGATAAACGCCGGAAGGTCCTTACATTCCCGCCCCCACTGCTTTTCCGTATAGCCCTTGACCAGCTTCTGGTAGATATGGGTCCCCACCAGGCTGATGGCCTGCTCCTCCAGGTTTTTGGGCTCGCCCTTTATGACCTTTCTCTGTTCCTGTATGATCTTTTTTGCCTCCTCCGGCGTGGAGATCCCCCACATACGGCTGAAGGTATTCATATTAAAAGGCATATTGTACATCTCGCCCTTATAATTGGCCACCGGGCTGTTGGTATAGCGGTTGAACTCAGCCAGGCTGTTGACAAAATCCCAAACCTCCCGGCTGCTGGTATGGAAGATATGGGCGCCGTATTTATGGACATGGATGCCCTCGGTCTCTTCACAGTAAATGTTTCCGCCCAGATGATCCCTTTTTTCCAGCACCAGACATTTTTTTCCCTGTTTTCCTGCAAAATACGCGAACACTCCGGCAAACAGGCCGCTCCCCACCAGCAGATAGTCGTACTGCTTCATTCTACTTTTCCTCCGTTTTCCCGTATAAATCCATGATCAGATCCTTTAAAAAGCCTGCCGCAGTCCCTGCTGCCATCAGAAACGCTCCGGCAAAAATAAACAGATCCCCCAGATTAAAGACCACCGTTTTAAGAGCCTTCCACTGGAAGCTGAAATAGTCCACCACATAGCCGCGCTTCATCCGGTCGTAGAGGTTGCTCACTCCTCCGGCCAGGGTGAGGGTCAGGGCCAGCTTTTCCAGTATCCTTCCCCGGGTCCCCATGAGGTATGCCCAGGCTCCGGCAAAGGCCGACGTAACACATAAGGGCACCAGCTGCACCGCCCTGGATCCCTTTAAGATCCCAAAGGAAAATCCTTCGTTATGGTTTTGGTAAAGCTTTATCTTTCCTTTGGAGATGGCAAGCTCCCTGGGGAATGTGCCTTTCTCCTCCTTCTCGATCCGGGCCTTGAAGGCCTGGTCCAGGAATGTGAGCGTCGTTCCAAACGTCAGAAATCCAAACATGGCAAGTCTCCTTTCCGTCCTTATCATCCTATCTTACACTATTTTCCCTGCTCCGTCCATCTTTTCCGGAGAATCTCCCCTCTGCTTTTCATGTTCTCCCGTATTTTCACATATAATACAGCAATCGTATGAGCAGCTTTGCACCGGAGTATCAGAATGCCTTGTTCTTACAGCGTCACATCCGAAGACACCGCCGATTTTATCTCCACATACAGTGCCCTGCCGGAGCAGCTATCTGCCATGACCGGCATCGAATGCATCGATTTTGTCAGCCGCCAGTTCGCCGTGCTCCACATTCCCATGGACGATCTGGAAAGGCCCATGAATTTTTCCTACTATACCTATTCGGCCATCCCGAAGCTCTATTCCCTCCTGGACACCGACAGCATGGAGGCCTCCGGGATCCTTCCCGCCTCCCGGATCCCCGCCTTCGGGAACCAGGGCCAGGGCGTCCTCATCGGCTTCGTGGACACTGGCATCGACTATCAGAATCCCCTGTTCCGGAAGGAAGACGGGAGCTCCAGGATCCTGGGGATCTGGGACCAGACTCTGGAAACCGGCGCCCCGGATCCTGTAAACAGCTTCCAGGCCCTTTATGGGACCCAGTATTCCAGAGAGGAGATCGACCAGGCGCTGGCGGCCCCGGATCCCCTGGCCCTGGTCCCGTCTGCCGACGAAAACGGCCACGGCACCTTTCTGGCGTCTGTGGCAGCCGGAGGAGAGGATCCGGACCAGGATTTTACCGGAGCCGCCCCAAGGGCTTCCATTGCCATGGTAAAGCTGAAGCCCGCCAAGGCGTACCTCCGGGATTTTTATCTGATCCGGGAGGGGGCAGATGCCTATCAGGAAAACGATATCATGATGGGCGTCGCTTACCTGCTCCATCTGGCCCGCCGTTTTTCCATGCCCCTGGTGATCTGCCTGGGGCTGGGGACCAACCAGGGAAGCCATGTGGGAAAATCCCCTCTGGGGCTTTATCTGGATGATATCAATATCTATGCCGGGACCGCCGTCATCACAGCGGCAGGCAACGAGACCGGCTACGGCCATCACTACCGGGCCGTCACCAGGCCGGAGGAAACGCTTCAGACCGTGGAGCTGAACGTGGGGGAAAAGGACAGCGGCTTTTCCATGGAATTCTGGGCCCAGGATGTGGATATCTACCGGGTGGGCTTCATTTCTCCCACAGGAGAGGTGGTGGATCCGCTCCCCTCCTCCACAGAGGAAGAAAACGTCATCCGGTTCCTGGTGGAGCAGACGGAGATCACCGTCTATTCCAGCATCGTCAACACGGCCACCGGAAGCCAGATGATCTTCATCCGCTTTAAGGATCCCATGCCGGGGATCTGGAACCTTACGGTCTCCAGCGCCTTAAACGTCACCGGAGCCTTCCATATCTGGCTTCCCAGCCGCGGCTTCATCTCCGACACCACATATTTCCTCCGGCCGGATCCCGATACCCTGGTCACCGGTCCCGGGAATTCCCAGTACGCCCTCACGGTCTCTGCCTATGACCATACCACCGGGGGAATCTACATCCATTCCAGCAGAGGGTTCAGCCGGTCCGGCCAGATAAAGCCGGAGCTGGCGGCCCCGGGCGTCAATATCACCGGAGCCGGCCTCCGTTCCGGCTTCGTACAAAGATCCGGCACCTCCGCCGCTGCCGCCCACGCCGCCGGAGCCGCCGCCATCCTGCTCCACTGGGGGATCCTGGAGCGGAACGATCCCTTTATGAACACCTCCGCCATCAAGACCTATCTGATCCGGGGAGCCAAAAGAAATCCAGCGCTCACCTACCCAAACCGTGAATTTGGGTACGGAACGCTGGATCTCTACCAGGCGTTTTTAAGACTCAGGCTGTGAGTCTCCTGCCCCGCGCATGGCAATGCGGGGGCCTCCTTTTTTCTCCAGATACGCCCTTGTGATGGTCACAGAGCCAATGTTGGAATCCTTTGGGATCTCATACATGATATCCAGCATAAATTCCTCCAGGATCGCCCGCAGGGCCCTGGCCCCGGTCTCCTTCTTTAACGCTTCCTCTGCGATCCACTCCAGGGCGTCGTCGTCAAAGGAAAGCTCCACCTCGTCCATCTTAAGCAGCTTTTCGTACTGCTTCAGAATGGCGTTTTTCGGCTCCTTTAAGATCCGCACCAGGAACTCCTTTGTCAGCCCCTGGAGAGTCACGGTCACCGGAAGCCGTCCCAGGAACTCCGGGATCATCCCGAAATTCCGCAGATCCTTATTGGTCACCCTGCTTAAGAGATCCGGGTCCTTATCAAACTTATCCTTCAGATCTGCGTTGAAGCCGATGGACGCCTGTTCCGTCAGACGCTCTTTAATGATGTTCTCCAGATCCGGGAAGGCTCCGCCGCAGATAAAGAGGATATTGTCCGTATTGATGGTCTCCATGGGCGTCATGGCATTCTTCTGGTTAGTCCCCACAGGAACCTCCACAGACGCCCCCTCCAGAAGCTTTAAAAGCTCCTGCTGCACCGATTCCCCGCTGACATCCCTGGTGCTTGTGGATTTCTTTTTGGCGATCTTATCGATCTCATCAATGAACACGATCCCCATCTCTGCCCGCTCCACGTCGTTTCCTGCTGCTGCCAGGAGCTTGGAGATCACGCTTTCAATGTCGTCTCCGATATACCCGGCTTCCGTAAGGGAAGTGGCGTCGGCGATGGCCAGGGGCACATCCAGAAGCTTTGCCAGGGTCTTGACCAGATACGTCTTGCCGCTGCCGGTGGGTCCGATCATTAAGATGTTGGACTTTTCGATCTCCACATCGGTCCCGAACTGCTGTGCATCCGGGGACGTATGCTCGAACACCCGCTTATAGTGGTTGTAAACGGCCACAGAGATCACCTTTTTTGCCTGCTCCTGGCCGATCACATACTGGTCCAGCTTTTCCTTTATGGCATGGGGGGCCGGGATATCCTTCAGCTTAAAAAGCTCCTTTTTCTGGCCCTCTTTCTTTTTCTTCACCCGTTTTTTCCCAGTGATGGCGTTGAGATCGATCTGGCCGATGGGGATCCCAAAGCCCATATTTCCCCAGGGAAAGCCTCCCTGGTACGGCGCTTCGTCCTCCTCCCCGGCGTCCGGATCTTCCACCGTCTGGGTCTCCTCCGGCACATCCTCCGGCGTTCCAGGCGTTTTTGGAGCTGTCTCCTTTTTTTCTCCGTTCTCTGGAAGCCCGCCTCCGGTCTGGTCCTCCGCCTTCTTTTCCCCAGCGTTTCCAGTACCGGCGCTTCCTCCCTTCCCGGGGATATTCTGCCACATTCCCATGGGCATTCCGGCGTTCCACAGCTGTTCCGGCGTGATCCCGGACAGACGGCTCATATCAAACCCGCTGTTCATGACTGTATCAAAGGCCTTCTGCATACAGTCCCGGCAGATATCGATGCCGCCGGGCAGCGTGATCATCTTTCCAGCCTTGCTCTCCGGTCTCCGGCAGACGTAGCAGACCTTATCGTATTCGTCCCCGTCGTTTCCATTTATGTTTTTTTCTCTCTCGTCCAATTTTTTTCTCCTTCTTGTGAATCCCTCATCTGTCAGAAAACCATTATACGGTATTTTCACTGGCTCTGCAAGAGAGGGGAAGAAGAATGTATAATTTCCCTGCTATACAGTTAATTCCGCAATCTCACCCATATCGCACGATAAGGTCTGATTCATCCTTTTATCAATCAGCATCGACCATTGCCTGCCATAACTGACTGGCATAATTCATTGCCGGATCCTTCCGGCTTATACCTTATTACGCACATGGCAGTGAGGTTGTCTGCCAAAAGATGAGCGTATATAAATATTATACAAATGAAGCGCGCTGGAACTGACGGGAACAGGAGGGGGGGACTTTCTGAGCCTCCCCCATCTGCCCTTATGTCCGCTTTTTACTTATTCCCGCCCGATAAAACAATCCCATGGACCGCCTCTGTCAGATCCACTGCCTGGGATCTGGGTACCAGGGACACAGGCTCCCCGTCCACTTCTGCCAGACAGTACTCCCCGTCGTAGCGGTACAGGGCCACCGTTACCTGCGGATAGTTTTCGTTATCCAGAAATACTGTCATCCGGATCTCCTCCTTCCCAGCGGGCGCTTCCTCTGTAAAGCTTTCTGCCTCCAGGGCCAGCAGTGCATCCAAAAGGGCCGCAGTATCCGTCTCCTCTCCTGCGTACGTCCATTTCCGGTCCGAATCCTTTCCTCTTGATTCCAGCTGGTACGTCTCTCCCTCCAGAACGACTGTAAGTCCTGTGAT
Organism: Alitiscatomonas sp.; assembly: GCF_037242085.1. Lineage (NCBI taxonomy): Bacteria > Bacillati > Bacillota > Clostridia > Lachnospirales > Lachnospiraceae > Alitiscatomonas > Alitiscatomonas sp. Next base: position 10,243 of record NZ_JAXXBR010000038.1, read on the forward strand.
GTCGTACCGGTCCGCAGGCAGAACCTCCTGGTGCCGCAGGTCGTTGTATGTCATTTTCATCAGCTTCTCATAATCGCCGGAAAGCAGCCGGTAGATAATGCCGGACTCTCCCACCCGTGCATAGGCGGTGACCGTCTCATCATCCTCTTTTTCCTCCGGATCCCGGCTCACAGAAAGAGTAAATGTCCCGGTCTCCTCTTTTCCATCCTCATTCTCTGTGGTGTACTCGGTCTCCACCACCAGCTGCGGCTCATCCAGGCCATATCCGGAAAGCTCCTCTTCTGCCGCATTGTAGGAAACGTAATCGGAAAGTCCCAGTCCCATGACGGTGTTTAAGTACGTTGTCACCCGGCTGGTGTCCAGAGGCAGCGTCTTCTCATCCCGGCTGGTAAAATATATATCCCCGGGGCTGTAAGTAGCTGTGCTGTCCTCTTCATAAAAAATCTCATAGGCTTCCGGTCCGGTAAAGCGGATCCTTTCCACCTGGTCCATGGCCGGGACCTGGTCATTTTTAATTACGCTGCTTAAACCGATATTAAAGGAATCCATAGGATCCTCCTTTACCAGATAGGCGTTGCCGTCTCCAATGGACACATACCGCTCCGAATCCATGGCGCTGAAATCACCCAGGAGAATTTCATAGCTTTCCTCTCCCGCCTCCAGGCGGATGGTACCTTCTGGATCATCCAGGCCGTACTGGCCGTAATCCTCCACATCCTCGATCACAAAGGACACGCCGAACTCCTCAAAGATTTCCAGAAGCTCCCCGATCTTCTCCTCGTCCACCGGAAATGCCGCATCCTCATCATATGTCCACATCTCTTCCTTATGAAATGAGAGATTCTCCGTTCCCGTCTCCCAGGAGAGAGCTGTCACTGTGTCCGCCGGGATGGTAAGAATGACCGCATCGCTGTTTTTTATCTTTTCTTTCTGTTCTTTCGTCCGGACCACTCCAAAGGTCACAGCGCAGGCGGCGCACAGGACGCCTGCCAAAAACATTAACCGCTCAGACCGTTTCATTCTGCTTCCTCCTTCTTCTTAATACCACGACTGCCCCAACTCCAAGATACAGGAGCGGGAAGACTCCGATCATCATCACCTGGAGCATAGACGAGACCGATTCGCTGATGGTCAGGTAGTTATAATTTAACGACTTGCTTCGGATCGCCATGGCCTCCCTTTCACCATTTAAAAAAGCCAGGGCGTTCATGGCCAGATCTCCATTGGCACCGGAAGAGAGGGCATTGTACATATCCATTAAGAACTCCGATGATGCAAACCACACGATTTTTCCATCATTCCCGCAGTCCACTGCGACTGCCGACGCAAATGGGCCGTCCGTGTCCCCTTCTTCCTTTTCATACGTCTCCAGCCCGTAGCCGGCTTTCTTGCTGAACGCCAGCTCCGATGTAGTCAAAAGCTCTGTAACCCGGCCGCTCTCCTTTACTTCTTCTGACGCCTCAAGACCGCTGGAAATGGGAATGATGGGGAAATACCTTGCCTCGGCCAGAGACGCTGTAATTTCATGGTCCGCCAACTCCGGGATCAGCGCATGGGGCGTCTGGAGCGCATAGTGCTCCCGGTCTCCTTCCACCACAATTCCATCTGCCACTGTAATCCCATAATCCTCCAGAAGGCTGTTTAAATTTTCCAATGCTCCATCCTTCACCGGCCCGGCTGCCACAAACAGCTTTCCTCCGTTTTCCACATATCCTGAAAGGATTTCCTTTTCCTCCGGGGAAATATCGCTCTGGGGTCCGAAAATAACCACGCAGTCTGCGTCCTCCGGAACCGTCTCCGCCGTCAGAAGGGAGAGTGCGGACAATTCCATATTATCCTTCTCCATCTGCTCCTTAAAGGAAGCCGGAAGCTCTGTTTCCCCGTGTCCCTCCAGAATGCTTATCTTTGGAAGATCCTCGCTCACCACATAATCGATGGCAGAAGTAATGGCCCCCTCTCCGTCAAAGGAGGTGTTATACGTATAGGAGTAAAGATCCGGCTCCTGGATATAGATGTCCTGGTATCCGATGAACCGGCTTCTCTCCCCTGCTTCCACCACCAGGCTGTTGTTCTGGACCGGCTCGTCGGTATACTGCTCCGCAAAGGCCGGATACACGTCCGGATTCTTTTTCACCACCTGGATGTGCTCAGAAAGACTTTCATACCTGCCCAGAAGATTTTCGATCACATCATCCTCTTCTCCTGCCTGGACGATCCAGTAAATGGTCACGTCGTCTTCCAGGGCGCTTATCACGGCCCTGGTGTTTCCCGTCACAGAATAGAGTTTGGTGGCGCTCATGTCATATTTTGTCATATTTTCCGGCAATGCCCCGGCCAGAACATTAAGGACCATCACCAGGGCCAGGACAACGGCTGTTAAAATCAAGGAATACGATCCGCCGCGCAGGGAAAGTGATACCGGTTTTTTCTGTTTTTTCATCAGTTATACCTCCTTTTTTCCAGGGACTGTACTGACAGAAACAGGAAAAATGCCGCAAAAGTCACATAGAATACGATCCCTGTCATGTCAAAAACCCCGTTGACAAAAACGGAAAAACGCTCAAACAGGGATAGTTCCTTCATAAGCGCTGGAAGAAGCCCCTCAAATTTTTCCGGGGTCGTCAGGTACACGGCCAGAAGCCCGGCCACGGCCAGAAAATAAAAGCCATAGGCCAGGCTTTCATTTTTCGTCAGGTACCGGATCAGAAGGCCCAGACCGATCACCAGCACAAACACAGCGACCAGGGAACCCGCCGCTGTGGACGACACATGCTCTGCCAGGCTCACACTGTAATAGTTGAACAGGATCACCGCAATGCCGATCCCAGCCGCAAAGCCCTGGTTGTCGGTCAGGGATGAAATAAAGACCCCCAGGGCAATGAGCGCCGCTCCCAGGAAGAAAAACGCCGCCAGGGAACCGTAGGCCACCGGAAGGTACACGTCTCCAAACTGAGAAAATACCAGGGGATACAGGGAAATAATCGCCAGAGGGATCAGATAGACCACCAGGAGAGCCAGATATTTTCCCATGACCACCTGTGTGGTGGTGATCGGAAGGGAGTACAGAAGCTGGTCTGTCCGCTGTTTTTTCTCCTCCGCAATAACGCGCATGGTGAGAACCGGAACAATGACCACAAAGATCAGGCTTCCGAAGCTTAAAACAAATTCAAAATTACTGACCGCAGCCTGAAGGTTATACAAAGTAGCTCCCATACCGGTAAAGGCCAGCAGAAACGCACCAAAGACATAGGCTGTCATGGTGTGAAAATAATTTCTTATTTCATGCTTAAAAACTGCGATCACGGCTCGTTCCCTCCTTTTTCTTCACTGTCCTCTTCCCGGCTGTCTGTCTCCCGGCCTGATTCCGTCTTTTGGCCATTTTCCGCCTCTGCTTCCCCGTCTGACGGAACCTCTCTGTCTCCGTTCTCTGTCAGCTCAATAAAAATGTCTTCCAGGTCCGCCTTCTTAAGTCCCAGCTCCAGAAGCACCTTTCCGCTCTCTGCAAACTTTAGGAAAATGCTGCGGGACACGGCGTATATATCCTCCTCACTGGTCCTCAGAACCGCTCTGGCATACCCGTTCTCTTCCTTTTTAACATCCATGCCAGAGACTGCCCCGGTTTCCTCCAGAAGCGCCTCCACTTCTTCCGGCTCCGCCTCTGCCGTAAGCGTAATTTCTCCCGGCGCAGTCAGACTTTTTTCCAGATTCTCCGGCTCATCAAAGGCCACCAGTTTCCCTCTGGAAATGATCAGGACCTTCTCACAGATAGTCTGGACCTCCGAAAGAATATGGGAACTGAAAATTACCGTGTGCTCCTTTCCCAGCTCCCGGATCAGATCGCGGATTTCAATAATCTGCAAGGGATCCAGTCCCACGGTGGGTTCGTCTAAAATGATCACCCTTGGGTCCCCCAGAAGGGCCTGGGCGATCCCCACACGCTGCTTATACCCCTTGGACAGCGCTGAAATCCTCCGGTTCCTCATGGCCGTCAGCTTCGTTTTCTCCAGAACTTCCCCAATCTGTTTGTAAAGCTCCGCTCCCCGCAAGCCCTTGGCCTCGCCTACGAACCGCAGATATTCCGCCGGAGTCTCATTCATGTAAAGGGGTGGCTGCTCTGGAAGATACCCGATCAGCCGCTTTGCCTTATCCGGTTCCTCAAAAATATCATATCCGTCAATTTTCACATGACCCTCTGTGGCGGAAAGACAGCCGGTCATAATATTCATTGTGGTGGACTTTCCAGCTCCGTTGGGGCCCAGAAAACCGTAAACATGGCCATCTCCGATTTCAAACGAAAGATCGTCCACAGCCGTAACATTTCCATATCGTTTTGTCAGATGCTCAACTGCAATCATCTCTGTCCTCCTTTTTCTCATTTTCCTCCAGAAAGTATATCAGCCGAAGCTGAAACCACGCTGAAAAGCCTGTGAAAAAAGGATGAACTTTCCAGGCTCAGAGTTCCCCCGCCTGTACCTCCAGATGGTATCCCATGCGGCGGATGGAACTGATCCGCACGTTGGAGCCTGTCCTGGCCAGCTTCTTTCTTAAGAATCCCACATAGACCTCCACGTTGTTTTCCACTGCGTCCGTATCGTATCCCCAGACCTTCTGGAGAATCGTCTCCTTGGAAAGATTCTTCCGTCCCGACTGGAACAGGAGACGCAGGATCTCAAATTCCTTTGCCGACAGCTGCACATGCTTCATACCGCAGCGCAGCATTCCTGTGGAAAGCTCCAGGGAAGTGTTTCCAAAGGAAAGCGCCTCCGTCTCTTCCTCCTGTCTGTGCAGAAGGGAATGGATACAGGTCTCGACCTCTTCTGCCACCTGGCGGCTGTTTATTCCCGGTGCCGTCACATCCAAAATCACCAGAGCCTCCGGCAGAGGCGGCTTTAAGAGCTTTTCGTCCTCCATGATCAATATTTTCATTTTCTCTTTCCTCCTCCTTCTATCTGCCGCTGGCATGGAAAAGGCAGCCGGTCCGTTTAAGAACCGCCTGCCTTTTGTACATTTTTCCTTATTCCGGCTGTTCTGCCGTCTCTTCCTCCTGGGGTCTTGCATTCAGGGTGATGGGGATCTCCTTTTCCACATACTCACCGTTTTCCAGTCTCTGGACCGTGAGATTTACAGTGGTGCCTTCTTTATAATAAGTCAGGAGCTTTGTAAGATCCGCATAGTTTCTAACGGTCTCCCCATCAAATTTTGTGATGATATCCTTTTCCTTCAGTTCAGAATTGGCAGCCGCGGAATCCTCTGTGATCTTATAAACGTATACGCCCTCGGGCATTCCATAGAGCTTTGCCATGGAGGCGTCGATGTTCTGGATCTGGATCCCCAGATATCCCTGCTCCTCTTCGCCAACCTCCACCTTGGTGGTACGGGTCTTTAAGTCGTCAATGATATCCTTCGCATGAGAAATGGGGATCGCGTAGCCGACACCTTCTACCTTTTCATCTGCGTATTTGGCCTCGTTGATGCCGATGACCTCTCCCTTGGAGTTTAACAGAGCGCCGCCGCTGTTGCCGGGGTTGATGGCCGCATCGGTCTGGATCACAGTTTTTGTAACGCCGTCCACAGTGACCTCACGGTTTAATGCGCTCACATGGCCCACTGTCACGCTCTGGCCCAGTCCCAGGGCATTTCCGATGGCAATGACGCCCTGGCCCATTTTTAAGGAATCCGAGTCCCCGAGAGTGGCTGCCTTGATCTGGGATTTAGTATCTGCGGAGATATCCTCCAGCGGGACTGCGATCACCGCCAGGTCGGAAGCAGAATCCGTACCCTTCACTGCCGCCTCCACGCTGCTTTCATCGATGAAGGTGACGGCCAGGGTCGTGGCTCCCTCGATCACATGGTTATTGGTCACCACCAGGAGCTCTGTGTCGTTCTGGCCTACAATGATGCCGGAGCCGCTGCTGGGCACCTCATACGTCTGGGTCTGGCCAAACCAGGTGCTTCCCTGGTACAGCATGGTGTTGGTGATGGCCACCACCGAGGGCATCACCGCATCCACGATGGGAGACACATCCTCAATAAACACACCTCCGGAAGAGGATGAAGTGGACTGGGGAGCTGCCTGGACCACCTGGGTCTGCTGGATCGGAGCCGTCTCCTCCGGGAACAAAGCGTTGGCCGCCCGGTTGACGCCGAACATGGTGCCTCCGGATACCACTCCGAAGAGGAGGGCCGCTGCTGTGACCATGGCCGTTGTCTTCATGACGGAACGTTTCTTCGGAGCCTTATGGCTGCTGCCGTTCTCCCCATGGCCTCCTCCATTCATCCCGCCGTTTCCGTCCTGTCCTCCGTAGGGATACGGAGAGGAGTGATGGTACTGGTTCTGCGGGCCATTCTGGTACTGGGGCTGCTGGTACGCCTGGCCCTGATTCTGGTTCTGGGGCTGTCCCTGGCCGCTGAGCCCGTATACCTGCTGTCTGGCCGGCTGGCCCATCCCTGTCTGGTTCCCAGCCGCCTGCGGACCGCTCTGATTATTCTGATCGTTCTGGTTATTATTAACCTCTGTCCATTTATCGTCGTACATAAAAATTCTCCTTTCACAACAAAGCTTATCTATCGGAATTTCTTTGATCTCCTTGTTTATGTAAGAGAGTTTACCAGAGATTTGTGATAAAATTGTGATAACTTTTCAAGGGAATTGTGAAACCGTGATACACAAAAGCGCCTCCGGAAGACCGGAAGCGCTCTTACAAAATCTTATCTTTCATGTCCTGCCCGTTACAGTCCCATCACTGCCATTACCCCAAAATATGCCAGAACGATCACACCCAGGATAATGCGGTAATAACCAAAGAAACGGAAATCGTGCTTCTTCACATATCCCATAAGGAACTTGATGGAATACATGGATACGGCAAAGGCGATGACCATGCCGGCCAGCAGGAAGAAAAACTCCATACCAGAAAAATCCAGGCCATAATGGAGGATCTTTAACAGGCTGGCCCCGAACATCACCGGGATCCCCAGGAAGAAGGTAAATTCCGCAGAAGCCGTTCTGGAGCAGCCTAACAGCATGGCCCCCAGGATCGTAGCGCCGGACCGTGAGGTTCCCGGGATCAGGGCCAGAAGCTGGAACAGGCCGATATAAAGAGCTGTCCGGTAGCTGATCTGGGAAACCTTTTTAATGGGAAAGTCCACATACTCATTATGCTTTTCCAGGACAATGAAAAGGATCCCGTAGATGATCAGCATGGCCGCCACCACATAGGGGTTATACAGGTATGTGTCCAGGACCTCGTCCAGAAGGAGCCCCACCACAGCTGCCGGAAGGCAGGCGATGAGGATCTTGATCCACAGATGCCAGGTGGCAAGCTGCTGGTTTTTCTTCTTTCCCGGGGCCCATGGGTTCAGACGGTTGAAGTAAAGGACCACCACAGCCATAATGGCTCCCAGCTGGATCACCACCCGGAATACCTTCATAAATTCTGCCGACGCATTCAGATGGACGATGTTCTCCACCAGGATCAGATGGCCGGTGCTGCTGATGGGAAGCCATTCTGTAAAGCCCTCCACCAGACCGAATACGACGATCTTCAGAAATTCGATAAAATTGCTCATATTTACTCTCCTATATTCTCAATCTGCCAGTCAATGGGAGCAAGGCCGTGGGCCGTCAGGAATTTATTGGTCCGGCTGAAGGGACGGCTCCCGAAAAATCCGCGGTACGCCGACAGGGGACTGGGATGGGGAGCTTCTAAGATCAGATGGGCCGGATTGTTTAACATGGCCTTTTTCATCTGGGCCGGTTTTCCCCATAAAATAAACACCATGGGCCTGTCCTGTTCATTCAGTACTCGGATGGCAGCGTCGGTAAACGCCTCCCAGCCGATGTCCTTGTGGGAATGGGCCGCATGGGCCCGGACCGTCAGCACCGTATTCAGAAGAAGCACGCCCTGGTCGGCCCATTTCTTCAGATATCCGTTATTGGGGATATAGCAGCCGCAGTCCTCATGGAGCTCCTTATAAATATTCACCAGGGACGGCGGCGTATCCACCTCCGGCCTCACGGAAAAGCAGAGGCCGTGGGCCTGGCCCGGTTCATGGTAGGGATCCTGTCCCAGGATCACCACCTTCACATCCTTCAATGGCGTAAATGCGAAGGCGTTGAAAATATCGTCCGGAGCCGGGTATACCTCCCTGGTCTCATACTCATGCTTCACTGTCTCGTACAGCTTCCTGTAATAGGGCTTTTTAAATTCCTCGCTCATGGGCCCCAGCCAGTCGTTACTGATCGCTGCCATGCTCTTCCTCCCCAAAGCCTTCCATGAATCCCACAGAATCCGCCTTTACGGCGGCGGCTTTTTCCTTCAGTTCTTCAGTGATCTGATAAAAAGTTTTGTGGACACGGTACAGGCGTGCCTTCCGGTTGATGGCTGCCGTCCGCTCAAAGGGCCACCGGATCAGGGACGGATGGCCAAAGCCCTCTCCCAGCTCCAGGAGCACCGTAGTCCTGTTTAAAGTCCCGGCCAGCCAGCCGGTATAACCATTCCATTGCTCCTCCGTTAAAGATACGTCCAAAGGGGCCACCATATGCTCCTTTTCAAAACCTCTGTCCTCCATCTCCCCCAGAGTCAGTGTGGATATGATAAAAGCATCCTTCCCCTCTAAAAGCTCTCTCAGGGCTTTTGAGGCCCTCCGGATCTGATCCTCCCGGTCTTCATCCCCGCGCTTCCACTCTGCGCCGATCCCCACCAGGATCTTTTCTGCCTTCCGGACCTCTTTCTGTATCTCCTTTCGGATCTCACTGTTTTCCATAGCCGTCTCCTATCTCATAAGTGACCTAAGTATACCATAAAATCCAGTCCCTGTGAACCACCCTTTGTCGAAAGCCCATGCCCCCCTCCATAGCCCCTTGCATTTTCTGCCGGATTCCGCTATACTTTTTACCATAAAATGCCGGAATACAGAAAGGATCCTATGCATATGGAAAAAACATCCGCGTCCGTTTATATAAAAAAAGGCCAGGGCCGGGCTTTAAAAGCCGGAGGGCTCTGGATCTATGACAACGAGATCGACCGTACCGAAGGGGAATTTGAGAACGGGGACATGGTCAATGTCTTCGATTTTGACGGTTATCCCCTGGGATGCGGCTTTATCAATCCCCGCTCCACCATCACCATCCGCATGATGTCCAGAAAGCCCCACACAGTGGTGGACGAGGACTTTATTGAAATGCGGGTACGGAACGCCTGGGAATACAGAAAATCCACTGTGGACACAGGAAGCTGCCGGCTGGTCTTCGGGGAAGCTGACTTCCTTCCCGGGATCGTCATTGACAAGTTCTCCGACGTGCTGGTGGTGGAATCCCTGGCCCTGGGCATCGACCGGTGGAAGCCAGTGATCCTGGAAAAGCTGAAAAAGGTCCTGGCCGAGGACGGAATCTCCATCCGCGGCGTCTATGAACGGAGCGACGCCAGGGTCCGCCTCCAGGAGGGCATGGAACGGTTCAAGGGCTTCATCGGAGACTCCTTTGATACAAAGGTGGAGATCGTGGAAAACGGCGTCCGGTATATGGTAGATGTCCAGGACGGCCAGAAGACCGGCTTCTTCCTGGACCAGAAATATAACCGGCTGGCGATCCAGCGGCTTTGTAAAGGAAAACGTGTTCTGGACTGCTTTACCCACACCGGCTCCTTTGCCTTAAACGCCGGGATCGCCGGTGCCTCGGAGGTCCTTGGGGTGGATGCCTCCGAGCTTGGCGTGGCCCAGGCTGCCGAAAACGCGGCCTTAAACGGTCTGTCGGACCGGGTCCGCTTTGTGGCCGCCGACGTGTTCGACCTGCTTCCGGAGCTGGAGCGCCAGGGAGAAAAATTCGATGTGGTGATCCTGGATCCCCCTGCCTTTACCAAATCCAGGAATTCCGTCAAAAATGCTGTCAAGGGTTACAGGGAGATCAACCTCAGAGGCATGAAGTTAGTAAAGGACGGCGGCTATCTGGCCACCTGCTCCTGCTCCCACTTTATGACTCCGGAGCTCTTTGCAAAGACCATCCGGGAGGCCGCAGGGAACGTCCACAAGCGTCTGCGCCAGGTGGAATACAGGACCCAGGCCGCTGATCATCCCATCCTCTGGGGCGACAGTGAATCCTCATACTTAAAGTTTTTCATTTTCCAGGTGTGCGACGAAAAATAAGCGGCCGGCAGATAAGCCGGAATATGTACGGGCGCTGGAAACGGGACGCCATATGGCGCAGCCCGCTTCCAGCGCCCGTATTTTTACAGATAGGCCTTCATTTCATCCCTGAGGGCTTCCTCTGTCCGGATCAGACGGTCCGCCAGGTCCATGCTTTCCCTGGAGGCTCCCGCATACTGGTTCCGGAAGCCGCAGATGGACTGGATCCCCATGTTGCAGCCGTCCATGAGGATCTTTGCCGCCTGCCGGTTATCGTCCTTCATGAGCATTTTCATCCCGGTGGACATACGGGAAAACGCCGCCGCCATCATCTCTGGCTCCTTCCCGCCCTCTCCCAGGCTTTTTAACTGCTTATATGCCTCTTCCTCCATGGCCTGGTGCTTTTTCTCATACCCATCTATGGTATTTTTCAGTTTCTGGTCCGACACGTAGCCCTTGATCTGGGCCATGCTGTCCAGAGCCATCTTGCAGCCGGAATCACATTCTTTTAAAAGGCACACCGTATGATCTCTCATGTTCCATCTCCTCCTTCATTCATAAACAGCTCCATACTCAGTATGCGCCGTCTCAAGAAAGAATATGCCGCTCGTGTTTTTTCTTTCGTTTTTTCAAAAGAAGAGCATTGATATAAGCGGCAACAGGCACTGTAAAGATCACTCCCAAAGTGGCCGATATGCCCTGGATGATCTCAATGCCGATGGAATACATATTGATGGTCTGGTTTAAGCTGTAACCGTAAGCATAAATAAATATCAGCGTGTTGATAGAGGTTCCTGTAAATGCCAGGATCAGCGTATTGAACATGGTCCCCATCATATCGCGCCCCACATGGATCCCGGACCGGAACAGCTCCTTAAAGCCCAGCTCCGGTGCCCGGGCGGCCACCTCATGGACAGCGGAGCTGACCGACATGGCCACATCCATGATGGCTCCCAGGGCCGAGATCAGGATCCCTGCGTACAAAAGCTCCCCCACCTTGATGTCGGTCATCTGGGCCACATATTCCAGCTGCTCGATGTCCGACACGTTATATCCACTGATTCCTGCCAGCCGTCCAAAAGCCGCCGCCAGCGATCCCGAAAGCATGACCCCCAGGATCGTAGCCAGAATGGCCGCTGCGGTCTTTGTGGACCTGCCGCCGATGAGATACATGGTCACAACTGTGGTCAGGGCCGCCACCAGCATGGAGGCTCCGATGGGCGAAGCTCCCCGGTAGATCATGGGGATGAACATGAAAATGATGCACAGGAAGGTAAAGATCAGGCCGATGGCTGAATTTAATCCCTGTCTGCCTCCGATGGCCCAGACGGAGATCAGGAATAAGGCTACGATCCCGTAAAGTACCAGGCTCCGGTCCTGGCTGTATACAGTGACATACAGCTCCTCTCCGCTTTCGTTGACGGCCGCAATGACCCTCATGCCAGGCTTGCAATGGGCTCCGTACAGGTAACTGGAGGAGCTGACGGCCTCCACCGTTTCCCCCTTTCTGCTTCCGGAGTCCAGGACCAGCAGGACCTTCTGCTGCCCCACATACTGGCCGCTTTCCTGCTCATTATCCTCTAAGACCTCCAGGACTCTGGCCTTTTCAAAGGACCGTCCCTGGGTTCCGTAAAGCTCCGTCCGCTCGGTCTTTCCAAGAAGGAAAAGAATAAATCCGAACACAGCCACGAAAGCCAGGGCCGCAAGCTGCCGTTTCCTCACACTTCCCATACATTCCTCTCCCCGGTTATTTTGTCTTCACGATGCGGACCTGCTCATCGATCTTTTCGTTGGTATCGGTCCGGTAGGTGTTGATGGTAAAGGACTCGCTGTCAATGTCCACCACTGAATAGGTGGGCACGTCCTCCTGCCATCTGCTTGCAATGTACGTCTGCTTTCTGGGAGTAAGATCATAATATTTACTGCCTGAGGAGGAGCCGGCCGTCATATAGAGAATCCCTTCCGGGTCCACAGACTCCCTCTTCTTTGATACGATGGCATCAGTGTCCATCACTGCCGCCAGGTACTGGAGATACGTGATCTCATCTGGATCCACCGTATTCTTTTTAATGTTTAAAGGCGCTGTAAACAGAATCTCCTTGCTGTCTCCATTGTCGATATCCTTTTCCAGCTGTGCCTCAAAGGAATCGTCGTCGTACTCAAAGCTCTTTTTTCCGCCCTCCAGAAGATACGTTCTGGAATATGCATGGTCATGGCCTGTGAGTACCACGTCCACATCGTTCTCCTCAAAAATGGGGACCAGCTCGTAGCGGAGGTTTGTGATCTCCGGTTCATTGGAATGCTCGGCAGAACCATAAATGTCCTGGTGAAGGGTCACGATCCTCCATTTACAGTCTGCATTGGCCTTTATGGTCTCCTCCATGAACTGTCTGTGCTCTGCCACATTGGTATCCTGGGTATTTAACATCATGAACAGGGCGTCTCCATAACGGAAACTGTAATCTCCGCCCACAATGCCGTTGGAGCCCAGGGTACTCAGGTTGGGAACATTGAAATGCCAGGTGTAGTTGGCATTGTCCGCGTCATGGTTGCCCACGGTCGTGGCCACCGGAAGGGACTTTAATACCTCCGGGCTTAAATATCCGGCGTACTCGATCTCGCTGACGGTCCCGTCCTTCACCTTTTTGGCATTGGTCTGGATCTGATCTCCGGCGGAAAGTACAAAGGCAGGATCGCTGCCGGCCTTTTCCACTGCCAGCTCCAGGGTATGGTTCCAGTTGAAACTGTCGCTCATGACCGATTCATACTGGGCCGTCTTAAAAGTATCCTTTAAAATGTCCTCTGGTTTTTTGGCCTTTTCCTCATTGGAGGAGCCGATCTGCGGGTCTCCCACAAAAATGAAGCTGAAGGAATCCGGATTCCTTGTCTCCAGCCTGCTGATCGCTTTTCCGCCTGCCTGGTAGTAATAGACAGAGCCCGGCTCCAGCCCCGTAAGCGTCACCTTGTTGGACTGATAGCCCTCCTGGGCGTCTGTGCTCTTTACCTCTGCATCCGTTCCATCGGACAGGTCTGCCTGCTTTCCATACCGGAAGCCGGCATCCTCCCCCTTTCTGGAATACCAGGCGAAATTCATCTGAGTCTCGTCTGCGCCGGGGGTGATGGAAACCTGGGTCCAGTCGCCGCTTAACTCCTTCCACCGTTCCTTCCACGCATCGTAAGCGCCTCCCTGGGCTGCCTCTGTGTCCTGCGCCAGGGTTTTTCCATCCGGAGCCGCACCGCCAAAGGCCGGGAAGGTCTGACAGGCCAGGACTGCCGCCAGGGCTGCCGCCATAATACTCTTTTTTCTGATCATCGATTCATCCTCCTCATAGCATGATAATACAAAAACTCTTTTTTCCGGCCCCAATATAGCATCGGAAAAAAGAGTTTTCAATAGGACTTACGAATCTTTAAGCGGAGTATTTCCAAAGTTTTACATAGATTTTAGGGAGGTTTTCCCCGGTTTACGTCTGGATCTCCAGAAGCCTCAGCATATCTTCCCTGGTCATGGGAGCCGCCTGCTCCGTTCCCTGTCCGATGATCCGGTCTGCCAGCTCCCGTTTTGTCTCCTGAAGCTCCAGGACCTTTTCCTCAATGGAATCCTTGGTGATCAGCTTGTAAACCGTCACATTTTTCTGCTGACCGATCCGGTGGGCACGGTCTGTGGCCTGGTTCTGGGCCGCCAGGTTCCACCAGGGATCGTAATGGACCACCATATCCGCTCCTGTCAGATTTAATCCCACTCCCCCGGCCTTTAAGGAGATCAGGAATACTGGGACCGCTCCCCCATTGAAGGCATTTACCAGCTGAAGCCGCTTCTCCTTGGACGTAGCTCCAGTGATCATAAAGTGCTCCACATGTTCTCCATCCAGTCTGGCGCTTAAAATATCCAGCATAGAGGTAAACTGCGAGAACACCAGAAGACGGTGTCCTCCATCCACAGCGCTCTGGACCAGCTCCATGCACGCGTCCGTTTTGGCTGTCTCGTCTCCATAATCCTCAAAGCACAGGGCAGGGTCGCAGCAGATCTGGCGGAGCCTGGTCAGCTCTGTCAGGACCTGGAACCGGCTGTTATTAAATTCCTCCTCACTCTGATGGTCCAGGAGGGATCTCAGATGGATGGCCTGGCCGTCGTACAGCTTCCTCTGCTTTCCTGTCATCTGTACATACCGGACCTCCTCCGTCTTTTCCGGCAGGTCCCGGAGCACATCCTGCTTCAGCCGCCGCAGGATAAAGGGCCCCACCATTCTCTGGAGCCGCTCCATGGCCTCCTGGTCATTGTTTTTCACCACCGGGATCTCAAATTCCCGCCGGAAGGTATCGTAGCCATACAAAAAGCCCGGCATCAGATAATCAAAAATGCTCCAAAGCTCGCTGAGCCGGTTCTCAATGGGCGTTCCCGTAAGGGCAAACCGGAAACGGCTTTTGATCACCTTCACCGCCTTCGCCGCCGCAGTGGTATGATTCTTGATGTACTGGGCCTCATCCAGGACCTGATACAGAAACTCCCGTCCCTCGTAAAGGGCCGCATCCCGTTTCAAAAGATCATAGGAGGTGATGAGCACGTCCGAGTGAACGGATTCCTCCAGCCTTTTCTGACGCTCTGCCTGGGTGCCTGCCGCCAGCGTCACCTTTAATTCCGGGGCAAATTTTTTAAATTCCTCTCCCCAGTTGAATACCAGGGATGCCGGGGTGACGATCAGGGACGTGCCTGTCTTTCCCTCCAGCTTTGCAGCCAGAAGGACCGCGATCATCTGGAGCGTTTTTCCCAGTCCCATATCGTCGGCCAGGATCCCGCCAAAGTTCCAGCTTTCCAATGTCCTCAGCCACCGGTACCCGTTTTTCTGATACTGGCGCATGGTGGCGGAAAGACTTTCCGGCTCTTCAAAATCCGCGTCCTTTATGGTCTTAAAGCTCTTTACGATCTGCTTGAAATGACTGTCCCTTTTACTGTAAACGTCCTCGTGCTCCTCCAAAAGCCGGTCCAGATACAGCGCCCGGTAAACCGGCAGATGCATATTTCCCCGGATCATTTCCTTCGGCGTAAGCCTTAGTGCCGCCGCCATTTCCTCCAGCATTCCGACAGAGGATTCCTCCATGCGGACAAAGGTCCCGTTTTTCAGGCGGTGATATTTCTTTTTCTGCCGGTAGCTGTGCAGAAGATCCACCAGCTCCTCCGGCGGAATGTCTCCCGTGTCGATCTTCAGATCCAGCATTCCGCTGGAAACCGATACGCCCACAGCGGTCTGCACCCGCCGGACCACATGACAGCCGCGGAACCGGTCCGTACACAGCACTTCCCCCAGGGAAGCAAGTGCAGCGACTCCGTTCTCCACCACCTGGTACATGACCTCCTCGTCTCCACCGCAGGAAAACTCCTCCTTCTGCGGAACCTCCACAGGAAACCGTCGCTTCACCTCCAGGGCGATCCCCGCCTCCTCTGCCAGAGCGCGGAAGGGTTCCATAAGATCCTGTCCGTTTTCTATGCACCGGACCGCCTCCACGGGAGAATATTCCTGATTCCCGTACCGGACCACCGGTCGGCAGACAAAATCTCCCCCCTCCGCATCCAGATAAAACTGGTATTCTCCCCGGGGCGGCAGAAAGGAGCGGATCAGCTCCCCGTCCTTCTCTGCCACCTGGGCGATCTCCCTGAACCTGGGCAGGATCATATGGTAAAATTCAGCCAGCCTGTTCCTTCCCACAAAAAAACGGAAGCTTCCGTCCATAGAAACGTCAGCCAGACGCTCCAGACCGTCTGAAAGCTCCCCGCTCTGCCGGTACAGCCCGTCCGCCTCAATAAAATATGCTGTGTCCATACCGTAAAAGAGCTCCGGCATGGTCCCGCTGACCTGGACCCCGTCGAATTTTTCCGCCGGACCAGGTTTTCCGCCAGCGTACCTGGGTTCTATTTCCACCTGGATCCTGGGACTTCCCGTTCTGGCATACAGCACCTGCTTCTTCTTTCCATGATCCCTGTCCTCCGCTTCCACGCCAGACGGACCCATAAGCTCATAGAACTGGTCCAGCCGCCAGCCAAACAGCTCCAGGAGCATTCCCACAGAGGGTCTGTTTCCGGAAAACCGCCAGGAATCCTCCATCCGGTCCGCAAAGCGCACCTCCTCCTGAACGATCCTGTTCACAAACTCCAGCCATGGGAGAGAACCTTCGGTAAAATTTTCCCTTTTATGGCTGAGGACTGTTGACGAGCCATAAACGGCCTCCTCGCCATTTTTCACATGCTCACAGAATTCTTCCAGATTTTTGACCACAAACATCCGTCCGGCCCCTGTTTTAAAGGACACATACAGCTTTTTATCCTTCTGGATCAGCCTGGGCTCCAGGCGCATGGGATCCGCCGGCCCTTTTGTCTGCTTCATGAGCTTTCCCCACAGGGTACTCTCAATAATGTACTGTCCGGCGGCATCTGTCATATCTCCAATGTTATGGTCCTTCAAATACTCTTCCAGCAGCAGAGCGAGCCCTGCGGTATATTTGCACCGGCAGTCCCCTGAATATTGGCGGTAGCTGCGCGCACACTCCGGACAGCCGCATTCGGCCCGCAGGGCCTCATCGCTGGAAAAGACCAGACGGACCGGAAAGTAAGATTTCCTCCCCCTCTCCGTTTCCCCAATGGCGGATGCCTGGCCGAGGACCTGGCCTCCGCTCCTCTCAAAGCCCTTGCCCACCTGCTCCATCCGGAGCCGTCCACCGGAAATGGCCTTTCTTCCTCCTGTCTCTGCCTCTGTGGAAAGCTTCAGGGACTTACGGATCTGATCTCCATGAAAGTATCGGTAGCCCTGGAGCATTCTGATCGCTTTCTTTTCGTCCTCGACGCTGCCCCGGTCTGTCTCCGCTCCATCCAGATGGGAGTATGCCGTGGCTTCCTCCTGCTCCGCCCTGCTTTTCTTTTCCTCTTCTGCCTTTTCCTGCTCCGCCGCATACAGCACCGCCGCCATATGGGCGCACTTTCCCCGTCCTCTTCCCACAGCGCAGCTGCATTCTGTCCGCACCGGGATCCCGTGGTCCATGGATATTTTCACCTCATACCGCTCCCGGCCCAGGACCGCCGCGCTGTATTCATTTTCGTTCACAGACAGCTCCCGGATCCGGCCATTCACCAGAAGCTCCCGGCCCTTTTTCCTGGTATTCTGTGGGAATAATTCCTCCCATTTTTCCATATCTCTCATCCTCGTCTATTTTATCGCTGCAGCTGCTGCGCCCATCTGCTCCAGTCCCTTTTCATCCAGCTCCAGCACAGTCTCATACAGCACGTCCGCCCCCAGATCCACATGATGAGGCGCTGTGTATTCTTCTCCCTGGTGGCTGATCCCCTTCACGCTGGGAACAAAGATCATGCCAATGGGCACGCCTGCCTGGGCCATGGGGTTCGCGTCATGGAACGCCCCGCTGGGCATGATCACATGGCGGATATTCTTTTTCTCACAGACCTGGTCAATGAGCCGGATCAGCCGCGGATCACAGGGAGTCGAATATTTCGCTGCGGAATTGCTGAACTCAAAGATACAATCCGGGATCTCCTCCGCCATTCTTTTTATGTCCGCGAACAGCTGATCCGTCATGGTCTTATCCATATGGCGCATTTCAAAGGTGGCCTCCGCCTGGCCCGGTATCACATTCTCCTGGCCTGGAAGAACAGAGATCTTCCCCACGGTAAAGACAAGTGTATCATTCAGTTCCCTGGCCCGCTTTTCCGCCCCGACGATCAGCTTCGCCATGCCTGTCAGGGCGTCTTTCCGGCTGTCCATCATAGTGGTTCCCGCGTGATTGCTCATGCCCCTGGCCGTCACATCGTATCGGACAACGCTGACGATCCCGCTGACGACTCCGATATCCGTACCCGAAGCATCCAGCCTGCCGCCCTGTTCAATATGATACTCCAGATAGCATTTATAATCTTCCAGATCCCGTCGGACGCTTCGGACAATCTCTGGACTTAATCCAAATTTCTCCAGCTTTTCCTTATAGCCCGGCACGTCCGGATCGATCTTTCCGGTCACACAGCGGCTTCCAAAGGTCCCCCCGAGAACACTGGATTCTTCCATATTGAACCCCCAGATTTCCAGGGAATGACGGAGCCTGCGCCCCTCCTCCCTTAACCGCGCGGCTGCCTCTATTGCCCCGGCCACACCCAGCATCCCGTCGTATAGTCCTCCCCTGATGACTGTATCAAGATGGGAACCAATTACAATGGAACCTGCCTGGGGATCGCTTCCCGGCAGAACGCCGTGGAGATTCCCCACCGGGTCCGTTTCCACGTCCATTCCAAGTTCCTCCATCTTCCCTTTAAAAAACTCCAGGGCCTGGAAGTATTCCCTGGAGAATCCCACCCGGGTAATGGAGCCATCTCCATTCCTCCCAATACTGCCCGCCTGGTGAAGCAATTCGTTCAATCTGCTCATGTTCCCTTTTCCTCCATGGTTGCCATAATCTGTTTCCAATATATCCTCGCCCAGTCTGTTTGTCAATGACAATCCGTCTACCTGACACTGGCTATCCCTCCTTCAGGCCCTAAAATCATCCATTCTTCTATGTTTCCATGGCGTATTTCCGCTTCCGTATGCTATACTGGAACTGTGAATCAGTAAAGAAAGGCAGATTACATTTATGAACATTCAGATTTTTGGGACGAAAAAAGATTTTGAAACGAAAAAGGCAGAACGCTATTTTAAAGAACGCGGGATCCGGTACCAGTTCATCGACATGAAGGAAAAGGGGTTGAGCAAGGGCGAATTTCTATCTGTTCTCCAGGCCGTCGGCGGATATGAAAAGCTGATCGACCCAAAATGCAAAGACAGAGACCTCCTGGCTCTGATCACCTATCTTGCCGAAGAGGACCGGACAGACAAAATATTTGAAAACCAGCGGATCATAAAAACACCCATTGTACGCAATCAGAGACAGGCGACGGTTGGATGCCAGCCGGAAGTATGGAAGACCTGGAAATAATGGAGGTACACCATGAAGAACAACCAGACCGGTGAGCTGCCGGAAGTCCGGTGGGACCGTCTCCTTCGCATTAAGACTGCTGGAAGAGATGATTCCAGCGCCGATCAGTACCGGTATCCCTATGAGCCCACGCCCTATTCCGTTCTGGAACGCCTGGCTGGATCCGGCTGGATCCGGAAGGGGAATATTCTGCTGGACTATGGCTGCGGCAAGGGACGGGTCGGGCTTTTTCTGTCCTGCCAGACCCGCTGCCGCTCCATTGGCGTCGAATATGATCCGCGCATTTATGAAAAAGCTCTGGAGAACCAAAGTTCCTGTGTATCCTCTGGAAGATCCTCCTTTGTCCTGGCCAATGCCGAACATTATGCCGTTCCCTCCTCCGTCGACCGGGTTTACTTTTTCAACCCATTTTCTCTGGAGCTTCTCCAAAAGGTCATGGCCCGGATCCTAAACTCATATTATGAGCATCCGCGGTCTATACTGCTGTTTTTTTATTATCCTTCAGACAGCTATCTCTCATATCTGACCTCTGTTCCAGAGATGGCGTTTTTCGACGAAATTCCATGCGGTGACCTGTTTCCAGGAAATGATCCCCGGGAGACCATCATGATCTTTGAGCTTCCGTATCCGATGTAGGATACGGACTCAATGTGTGTTTGTGCTTAGACACTCCCGTGGGGACCTTGCATGATCCAGATATTTATCAAGCAATTCTGAGATGAAAAAAAGCACGAGACGGGAGGGTCTGCCCCAGCGCAGCCCACAACAGTGGGCGCAGCAAGGGCATTC
>NZ_JAXXBR010000008.1:0-2820 GCF_037242085.1 Alitiscatomonas sp.
TTTCGGGCTTCCATCTGGATGAGGAGACGAGAAAGCGGGAGTCGGATTTTCTGCGGTTTGAGATCCAGGAGATCGAAAATGCGGCCATCCGCCCGGGGGAGGAGGAGGAGCTTTCTGCCGTCTGCCGGAAATTTTCCCACAGCAGGAAGATCGCCGAGGCCATGCAGACGGCGTTTATGGCTGTGGACGGAGCCGATCTGGGCCGTGCGGTGAAGCATGTGGAGAACGCCGCCGCCTATGATGAAAATTTAAACGATATTTTAAAAGAGCTTTCCGATGCAGAGGACATCTTAAACGGCGTGGCCCGGTCCATTTCCGATTATATGAATGAAATGGAGTTCGACGAGGAAACCTTTAAACAGACGGAGGAACGTCTGGACCGGATCCGCAGCCTGATGGCCAAGTACGGAAATTCGGAAGAAGCTGTTTTAAAAAGCCTGGAGGAAAAGAGAGAACGCCTTCAGGAGCTGGAAAACTATGAAGAGCTGGCAGCGCTGGCATCCAGGGAGCTTGAAGCCCAGACCCGGTCCATGGAGCAGCTTTGCGGGACCCTTTCGGAGGCCAGAAAGCGTGCGGCCCGGGTCCTGGAGGAACGGATCGGGGCAGAGCTCATGGACTTGAATTTCCTCCATGTGGATTTCCGGATCGATGTGAGGGATCTGGAGCATTTTACGGCCCAGGGCGCAGACGAGGTGGAATTTATGATCTCCACCAATCCAGGCAGCATTCCGCCAAGACCGCTGGGAGAGGTGGCTTCCGGCGGCGAGCTCTCCAGGATCATGCTGGCCATCAAGACGGTGTTGGCGGATACGGACGATATCCCCACACTGATCTTCGACGAGATCGACACCGGCATCAGCGGGCGCACAGCCCAGAAGGTGTCAGAGCGGCTTTCCTATATTGCCGGAAAGCACCAGGTTTTATGCATCACCCATCTGCCCCAGATCGCGGCCATGGCCGATACCCATTTTGAGATCCGAAAAAACGTAGAAAATGGAAAAACGTCCACCAGGATCCATAAGCTGGGAAAAGAGGAGCAGACCGAGGAGCTGGCAAGGCTTCTGGGCGGTGCGGAGATCACAGGCGCGGTGCTTGAAAATGCAAGGGAAATGAAGCGGCTGGCGGAAAAGAAGAAGAGGGAGCTGCTGGAAGAACGAAACGTCATCTAAAAACTGACAGGCTGAAAAGAGAAAAGGATCACATACTAGGAGAGGAGCATATCACTGCCCTCTCCTTTGCCGTTACTGGGGAAATTGCAGACGCCGTATGTTATGGACAGGGAAAAGCCGGGGCAGAATCATAAAGAAGAGGAGGTTTTGCCGTGACAAGAAAGGAACGACTGAGAAGGATCCTGGCCGGTGTCTTTTGTTTTTCTCTGGTCTTTACCATTGCGTTCACATGGGGCTATGTGAAGCTTGCAGTGCCGGACCGTCTGAACCTGGTGGTCAGCGAGGAGGAGATCTTCCATTTTACCCTGCCTCCAGGCGTCACCCTGGAGAGCGACAGCGAGGAGGTGGTCCTGGGGAATGCGTCCAACATCCCTGCAGGAAAGGTCCGGATCCA
Source organism: Alitiscatomonas sp. (assembly GCF_037242085.1). Lineage (NCBI taxonomy): Bacteria > Bacillati > Bacillota > Clostridia > Lachnospirales > Lachnospiraceae > Alitiscatomonas > Alitiscatomonas sp. Next base: position 1,564 of record NZ_JAXXBR010000008.1, read on the forward strand.
GACCACAGAGCCGGTGTCCATGTATGGCGCATCTGAAGGAAGCTACCACCTGGGAATGAAGCTTTTCGGGCTGATCCGCATGAAGGACATCCAGGTGGATGTGGTGGACGGGATGTATGCCGCGCCCTGCGGCGTACCTGTGGGGATCTATCTGAAGTCCAGGGGAGTCATGGTCGTTGGCACCGGGGAGATCGTCAACGATGCGGGCAACGTGGTGGAGCCGGCCTTTGGTGTTCTGAAATCCGGAGACTACATCGAGACAGTCAACGGACGGGAGATGGAGGACAAGGACGATCTGATCCAGGTCGTCAGCGCCAGCAGCGGAAGTCCCGTATCCCTGGAGGTGCGCAGGGACGGGGAGCTTTTAAAGGTGGAGCTGGAGCCGGTGCTGGCAGAGGATGGGACCTATAAGCTGGGGGCCTGGGTCCGGGACGATACCCAGGGGATCGGGACCGTCACCTACGTGGACATGAACGGCTCCTTCGGCGCCCTGGGCCATGGGATCAGCGACAGCGACACAGGAAAGCTGGTGGATATCCGGGGGGGAGAGCTCTACGATACCCAGATCATGGGGATCGAAAAGGGAACATCAGGAAAGCCCGGAGTCATGTCCGGGGTCATCTATTACGGAAAAGGCACAAAGCTGGGGGAAGTGACCGCCAATACAGAGGAGGGGATCTTCGGGACCGTCAACCGCCGGTTCCTGGAACGGTTCCAGTCCGAGGCCATTCCCGTGGGCTTCCGCCAGGACGTCCACAAGGGCCAGGCCTTTATCCGCAGCGACGTATCGGGGGAGGTGAGAGATTATGAGATCGAAATTCAAAAAGTGGATCACACGAGTCTTCAGAAAAATAAGGGGATGGTGATCCGTGTTGTAGACGAAGAGCTTCTGAAGCTCACCGGCGGTATCGTACAGGGCATGAGCGGCAGCCCCATCATCCAGGACGGCAAGCTCATCGGAGCCGTCACCCATGTATTCATCCAGGACTCCACAAAAGGCTACGGGATATTTATTGAAAACATGCTGGAGCATTGAGTCCAGGCTGGACAGGAGTAATAAGGAGGCGCTGCAAGCTTGCTTGCAAGCGTCTCCTTATTGCGAGTGTCCAATTTGGCGAAAGCCAAACACCGAGGAAAAGCGCAGCTTTTTCGAGGTGCCTGGACGGGACAGCGGAACCATAGGCAAGCTTGCTTGTAAGCGCCTCCTTATTGCGAGTGTCCAATTTGGCGAAAGCCAAACACCGAGGAAAAGCGCAG
>NZ_JAXXBR010000055.1:0-29633 GCF_037242085.1 Alitiscatomonas sp.
CTTCCTTGGCTCAGTTGGTAGAGCGACGCATTCGTAATGCGTAGGTCGCCGGTTCGAGTCCGGCAGGGAGCTGTTTAAAGCCTTTGACTTTTCAAGGGCTTTTTTTATTTGATAGGAAAAGCTGTCCCGGCCGGGACCGGATCCAGAAATTGACCCGGTGCGGGATCTGTGATATGATAACGGAAAACAAAACGAGCCTATGAAATGGGAGGTTATTTTATGAAAGTATTTATCAGTGCGGATATCGAGGGCTGCTGTGGAGTGTTCTCAAACATCGAGACCCATAAGAATGAGGCGGTGTACGCCCCCTTTGCAAAACAGATGACAAAAGAGGTTCTGGCGGTCTGCGAGGCGGCCCATGAGGCCGGAGCCGATGAGATCGTTGTAAAGGACGGCCATGGAGACGCCTCCAACATCGATCCTCTTCAGATGCCGTCCTATGTGACGCTGATCCGCGGGAAGAGCGGACATCCCTACAATATGATGTTCGGCCTGGATCCCACCTTTGACGCCGTCCTTTATGTTGGCTATCATGCGGCGGCCGGCTGTCCGGAGTTTGCCGTCAGCCATACCTCCACTGGCAACAGCCTGTATATCACCCTCAACGGAAAGCGCATGAGCGAGTTTATGCTCAACAGCTTCACGGCGGCTTCCTTGGGAGTTCCTGTGGCCTTTATCTCCGGGGACGAGGCGATCTGCGCCGCGGCAAAGGAGCTGGTGCCGGAGATCGCCGCAGTACAGACCAAGCGCGGAGTCGGGAACGCAACCTTCTGCTGCCCGCCGGAAACGGTCATGGAAGCCCTCAGGGAGCAGACGAAGGAGGCGCTGGGAAAGATCGGCCGGTGCCATGTGGAGCTTCCGGAAAAATTCGTATACGAGGTGACCTATAAGGACTGGAAAAAGGCATACCAGATGTCGTTCTTCCCGGGGATGAAGGCAGTGGATCCCTTTACCAACCGTCTGGAGACAGAAAACTGGATGGATGTGGTAACGGCCCATAATTTCGTAGTTTATTAGAAAAGGAGACGGGAGGCTATGGATCCCATCGTAAGCATCATTGTGCCGGTCTATAACGCGGAGGAGACCCTCCGGCGGTGCATCGAGAGCGTTTTAAACCAGGGATTTACGGATTTTGAGCTGCTTCTGGTGGATGACGGCAGTACGGATTCTTCGGCCGGGATCTGCCGGGAATACGAGAACGGGGACCGGAGGGTCCGGGTGATCCGCAAGGAGAACACGGGAGTATCGGATACCAGGAATCTGGGGCTTTCAGAGGCCCGGGGAACATTCGTCCAGTTTCTGGACAGCGACGACTGGATCACACCGGACGCCACTAGCCTTATGGTACGGGCAGCCAGGGACAGCGGGGCGGACATGGTGATCGCGGATTTTTACCGGGTCATCGGGGACCGGGTGGCCCATAAGGGGGACATTGAAAAGGACGGGCTTCTGAGTCTGGAGGAATTTGCCGGCTTTATGATGGAGAACCCGGCAGATTTTTATTACGGTGTTCTCTGGAATAAGCTGTTTAAGCGGGAGATCATCGCGCAGCATGGGCTTTCCATGGATAAGACCATAAGCTGGTGCGAGGATTTCATGTTCAATCTGGAGTATCTGCGCCATGTAAAGACTGTGTATGCCCTGCGGGTGCCGGTGTATTATTATGTGAAGACCAAGGGGTCCCTGGTGAGCCAGGGACTGAGCCTCACAAAGACCATCAAGATGAAGCGCATGGTCTTTGAGTATTACCACGATTTTTATAAATCGGTGCTGACGGAAGAGGACTATGAAAAGAACCGTCTGTATGTGTATCGGTTTCTCCTGGCCGCTGCCGGCGACGGAGCGGTCCCCCTGTCCATTTTTCCAGGGGCTGTCCGCCTGGGGGATGAAAGGAGCAGCGTGAACCATGACGCCCTGAGAGGCGACGGGGCTCTGCTGGACGCATACCGGGACCGGAAGCTGCTGGACCATTATGTGGAGCCGGTGGCCATCCGATACAGCCTGACCCTGCCGGAGATCAGCCTCCTGGTCTACCTCAGCCAGAAGCCGCGGGTGGACACCTTAAAGGAGCTGGCGGATATCACCGGCATGTCCCGGGCCCGCCTGGCCCTTGCTCTTCAGAAGCTGTCCATGAAGGAGTTCATCCAGACCGGGGAGCAGGCGGACGTGGTGCTGCTTGCGGCGGCGGAGCCGGTGCTGGCGGAGCTGGGAACGGCCCGAAAGGACTATGAGATGGCAAAATATGCCGGCTTCAGTGAGGAGGAGATGATCCAGTATGCCTTTCTTTCCAACCGGATCAAGGAAAATATCTGCCGGGTCCTGAAAAAAGAGGACATGCAGGTCACGGCCAGAAAAAAGAAAAAGCCGAAAGCGCCCAGAGTATAGATAAAAACTATATGGGCTGGTCAGGAAATCGGTTAATTCTATTAGACGAAACCCTGCGGGAATGATAGAATAGCTAGGGCTCGAAGGAAGGAGAGATACAGATGCTGGTAGATATGCACTTACATGAATCCACATGCTCCAGCGACAGTAAGATGACGCTGGAGGAGATCGTTGCCACTGCAAGGGAACGGGGGCTGGATGCGGTCTGCATCACGGACCATGACAGCATGGGTTTGAAGGAAACGGCTGAGAGGTATTCCAGGGAGACCGGTTTTCCGATCTTTGTGGGAGTGGAATATTTTTCTCTCTGGGGAGATATTACTGCATTCGGCATCGACCGCTTCCCGGACAAGCGGATCCCGGCCCAGGATTTCGTGGACCAGGTCAATGCGGCCGGCGGCTTTTGTGTGGCGTGCCATCCCTTCCGGAATAATAACCGCGGCTTTGAGGATCACCTGTGGGAGATCCAGGGCCTTCACGGGGTGGAGGTCTTAAACGGCAGTACAGATATGGAGGCCAACCGGAAGGCGCTTTCCATCTGTAAGGCAAGGAATATGCAGATGGTGGGAGCCAGCGACGCCCACTGGACCAGCCAGCTGGGAAAATACGCTACCATGGTCCCAGGGGAACCGAAAGACCTGGAGGAATTCGTGGCGGCTCTTCATAAGGGCGGTTTAAAGCCGGCTATCTATGAAGAAGGGAAAGGATATCGGATCGTGGATACCTTTTAGGGTTCTGCGCTGATATAAAAAGAAGCACAAAGGAGACAGTATTATGAAAAAGAAACTGATGGCGGCTGGACTTGCCGCAGCCGTGCTGGGCGCATCTCTGACTGGATGCCAGAGCAAGCCTGCTGAGACAACAGCGGCTGAAACAACGGCAGCTGAGACCACAAAGGCTGAGACAGAGGCTTCCAGCGAGGCTGAGACCACAAAGGCTGAAACAGAAGCGGCAGAAAAGCCCTACGAGGGGACCACGTTAAACGTGATGCTGGCCTATGGCGGCGCAGAGGCGGCGTTTGACGCATTCACAGAAAAGACCGGGATCAAGGTCGAGTATGTGGAGATCTCCACCGGTAAAGCCCTGGCACAGCTCCAGGCCGAGAACGGGAACACCACCGCAGATATCTGGTTCGGCGGCGGCGTTGACAGCTACATTTCTGCCACAGACTTAGGATATCTGGAGCAGTACGTTTCTCCGGAGGCCGAGGCTATCAATCCGGCATACAGCGATGCAGACGGCTACTGGACAGGCCTTGCCCTGGTTCCGGCTGGTTTCCTGGTAAACAACGATGTTCTGGCAGAGAAGAACCTGGAAGCTCCCAAGACCTGGGAGGATCTGGCAGATCCCAAATATAAAGGGGAGATCATCATGGCTTCCCCCGCGATCTCCGGAACCCAGTATGCGATCTTAAACGGCACCATCCAGGCTTACGGCGAGGAAAAAGGCTGGGAAGTATGGAAGGGCATCAACGAGAATGTGGACTTTTACGCACAGGGCGGCGGCGAGCCAGGTCCCAAATGTGCGGCAGGCGAATTCGGGATCGCAGTTCTGGCAATGACCGGCGGTACCTTTGCCATGGAAGCCGAGTATCCGGTCACTGCGGTCTATCCGGAGGATATGATCCCGTGGACACCGGCTCCCATCGCCATCTTTAAAAACTCCCAGAACAAGGATGCAGCCAAGGTGTTCGTCGACTACTTCCTTTCCAAAGAGGGACAGGAGGCGCTCCGTGAGGCAGATGCCAGGATCATGGCCCGCGGCGACGTAGCCATTCCGGAAGCCATCGGAACGGTGGACACAGAAAAGCTGATCGATCAGGACGTACTGTTATTCGGAAGCCAGAGAGAAGCGCTTCTGGAAAAATGGGCCGCCATGGTCGGTGAAAAGGATGCGAAATAATAAGGCATAAAACCGGGCGGGTGAAATACCCGCCCTTTTCACACCATTGAAAACCTGACGGGAAAGGAAATATCATGAATCCACGTACAGAAAAAAGAAGGCATGGCAGATATGCATGGGCAGAACTGGGAGACAGGCTGATCCTTACCCTGGTGCTGGCCGGGATCGCCCTGTTCATCCTGTATCCGATCGTTTCGGTGGTGGCCACCAGCTTTTTCAAGGACGGCCATTTCACCCTGGAATATTACAGGGAGCTGGCGTCCGGACGGAGCCTTAAGCTGATCCGGAACAGTCTGTGGGTGTCCTCGCTGTCCTCCATCCTCACCACGGCGGCGGCGTTCTTCATTGCCCTGGCCGCCTACGCAGCCCCGGGAAGGATCCGGCGGTTTTTGAGAAGATCCCTGCTTTTTACCATGATCTCGCCGCCGTTTGTATCGGCGCTGGCATATATCTTCCTTTTTGGAAGGCGGGGGCTGATCACCCACCAGCTTCTGGGCCTCAGCGTTAATCCTTATGGGTGGCACGGCATCGTGATCCTCCAGATGATCGGAAGCATTTCCTTTGCTTCCCTGATGCTGCTTCCGTCCTTTGACCATATGGACCAGAGGCTGGTCCTGGCATCCAGGGATCTGGGCGCTTCACCGGAAAAGACACTGTTTTCTGTGATCCTTCCGTTGGTAAGGCCAGGGATCCTTTCGGTGCTGTTCACCCTGTTTACCATGAACCTGGCAGACTTTGGAACGCCCATCGTCATTGGAGGAAATTTTAAGGTCCTGGCCACAGAGGCGTACACCCAGGTGATCTCCACAGCCAATCTGGGACGGGCCTCCGCCATCAGTATCCTGATGGTTCCGGCGGCCGCCGTGGCCTTTTATTTTTATTACCAGAGCCTGAAAAAGAATGAGTCCGCAGGGGGGACGGACCGGAACGCCATGGACGGGGAACCGGCTTATACATTGACGGGAGCAGTGGCTGGAGCCGCATGGACCGTGACCGGGATGTTTTTCCTGGTGATGGCGCTGAAATACGGAAATATTTTCCTTTCCGCCTTTTCCAACACGGCCTCCGGCTCCCTTACCTTTACCCTGGATTACTTTGGAAAGCTTCCCAGGTCCCAGTGGAACTCCTTTGGCCACAGCCTGGTGTACTCCGCTGTGGCGGCCGCTGTATCCGCATTTTTGGGGATCCTTCTGTCCTACTATACACACCGGAGAAAGATCGCCGGAATGCGGACGGCAGAATTTTTTGCCCTGCTTCCCTATATCATCCCGGGAACGTTCTTTGGCCTGGGATATGTGGCGGCCTTCAGTCATCCGCCCATGTACATCCGCGGCACATCGGCCATCATCATCCTGAACCTGGTATTCCGCCAGATCTCGCTGACCAACAAGTCGGCCAACGCCATGTTTTCTGGAATCGACAGAAAGATCGAGGATGCGGCCAGGGATCTGGGGGCCAGCCGGCTGGAGGTCCTTTTCGGGGTCATCCTGCCTTTGCTTAAGACCACCTTTGCCACTGGCTTTATTTCGATCTTCACATCGTGCATGACGTCAGTGGGAGCCATTATTTTCCTGATCTCGCCGGGAAAAAACGTGGCCAGTGCGGAGCTGTTCCAGTCCATTGAAAACGGCCGGTACGGCGTTGCCTCCGTCCAGGCGGTCCTGATCATCCTTGTTACGGTGGGGATCAACATGGCCTTTATGAGTCTGACAAAACGAAGAGAACGGGGAGGGAAATAAGATGTTTTTACAGCTAAAAGGGCTTAAAAAGATATATGAAGAAGAAAAAGGCTTGAAGAACCTGGATCTGGAGATCGAAGAGGGGTCATTTGTGACGCTGTTAGGTCCCTCCGGCTGCGGAAAGACCACGACCCTGAACCTTCTGGGCGGCTTTATCCAGCCGGATTCCGGCCATATCCTTCTGGAAGGGGAGGACATCACAGGCCTTCCGCCGGAGCGCCGTCCCGTGTCCACGGTCTTCCAGAGCTATGCGCTGTTTCCTCATCTGAATGTGCTGGACAACGTCTGCTACGGACTCCGGTTTTTCAGAGGGATGAAGAAGAAGGAGGCGGCTCCCATTGCAATGGAGGAGTTAAAGACTGTGGGGCTTTCCGGCTATGAAACGGCCAGGATCGGAGAGCTGTCCGGCGGGCAGCAGCAGAGAGTGGCCCTGGCCCGCGCCATGGCCACAGGGCCAAAGATCCTTCTGCTGGACGAGCCCCTTTCCAATCTGGACGCAGGGCTTCGGGTGCAGCTGAGAGAGGAACTGAAGGAGCTCCAGAAAAAGCTGGGCATCACCATGGTCTTCGTGACCCATGACCAGGAGGAGGCCCTGAGTCTTTCTGATAAGATCGTGGTCATGGAAAAGGGCGTGGCTGTCCAGACAGGGACTCCCAGGGAGATCTATTTTTCTCCTGTGAGCCGGTATGTGGCGTCCTTTGTGGGAAAGGCCAATTATATAGAGGAGAATGGCCGGGTACAGATCGTAAGGCCAGAGGACGTGTGGATGGAAATGGACCCGTCCGGCGATTATACGGTCCGGTCGGCCAGCTTCATGGGAGCCCATACACTTTATGAACTGGAAAATGGAAGCAATGTGATCAAGGCAGATCTTTTTGGACGGGAAGGAAGTCTTTTCTCTGTCGGCGACCGGGTACGGGCTGGCTGGGGAAGCAGAAAAGACGGGCCCAGAGACTGCCGTTTATAAAGGAGGGACCAGTATGAGATTTGCATTTCTGATCATGGGGAAATTTGACAGCAGGGAGGACCAGGCGGTGATCCACAATGGAACGGCCCGGATCATTGGCGTTTCGGACCTTGAGGACGCGGCCCGGACTGCAAAAAGACTGGAGGAAGAGGGGATCGACTGCATCGAGCTCTGCGGTGCATTCCGGGAAGAGGGCGCCCGGGCAGTGATCGAAGCCACCGGGAACCGGATCCCAGTGGGATATGTGACCCACCTTCCGGAGCAGGATGACGTATACCGGAAGGCGTTTGCCGGAAAATAAGATCCGTACAGAAAACGGGGATCCCGCGCGGGATCCCCGTTATTTTTAAACGGACCGGTTTTATATACTGGCTTCTGCTTAACGATTGAAGCCGCCGGCGTTATATTTTTTAATGAGCTGCTGGATCTTGTCTGTGGGTGACAGGGCGCTGCTGATGGATACGTCGTGGTTTAAGGAGTTGATGATGGCGGCGATATATTTGCTCATATCTGCCTCCACATACCATTCACGCTCAAACAGCTCAGGAGCCCGGTAGTTTAAGTTGGTGGTCACCACGCTGTCGATATAGCCCTTTTCATAGAACTCATCGAATTTATCAAAGCCGCTGGTGAAGAGTCCGAAGGTACAGCATACGGCTACCTTGGCAGCCTTTCTTTCCTTTAACTCTTTTGCGGTATCCAGCATGCTTTCACCGGAGGAGATCATGTCGTCGATGATGATCACGGTCTTTCCTTCCACGGAGCTTCCCAGGAATTCGTGGGCCACAATGGGATTCCTGCCGTTGATGACCTTGGAGTAGTCACGTCTCTTATAGAACATACCCATATCCACGCCCAGGTTGTTGGCCAGGTATACGGCACGGTTCATGGCTCCCTCGTCGGGGCTGATGACCATCAGATGGTCCTTATCGATCTTTAAGGACTGGTCATGCTTGAACAGGGCCTTTACAAACTGGTAGGTGGGCATGAAGTTATCGAAGCCGGACAGGGGGATGGCATTCTGCACCCGCGGGTCGTGGGCGTCGAAGGTGATGATATTGGAAACGCCCATACTTACCAGCTCCTCTAAGGCCATGGCACAGTCTAAGGATTCCCGGTGGGTACGCTTATGCTGACGGCTTTCGTAAAGGAACGGCATGATCACGTTGATCCTGTGGGCAGTGGACGCACAGGCGCCGATGATACGCTTCAGATCCTGGTAGTGGTCATCCGGAGACATATGGTTCACATAACCGGACATTTTGTAGGTCAGGGAGTGGTTGGTCACATCCACCATGGCAAACACATCTGTACCGCGCACAGACTCTCTGACGACGCCCTTGCCTTCGCCGCTGCCAAAGCGCGGGCAGGCGCAGTCCAGGAGATAAGAGTCCACATCGTAGCCACGGTACTGAAGGTCCTGCTGTCTGCGCATTAACTCCTCTGTATCGTTGCGACGAAAGTTTACAATGTGGTCATTGACCTTTTTCGCAAGGTCCTGACAGCTTTCCAGAGCCGCGATCTTTAACGGCGCGATGGGAAGACGGTCATTGAAAACGTACTGATTCGACATGTCAAAGATTCCTCCGCTTTTACCATTTTTCCTGTCCCAGGGATGGGACATTCTTTCACTCATATCATTTATACCATTATTCGATGATTTTCGTCAATAGCCGCCGGCCTATTTTAGAAAAAAGAACATCATTTCTTTACAAATCTGCGGAAGATTGGTATGATGGAGAAGGCAGATACCGGCTGAGGATACTGCCGGAAGGGGATTGAAATTGAAAAACAAAGGACATAAAATAACGGCGGTGGCCCCGGGCTCCATCGGCGAAGAGCTGGAGCTGGAGCCGGGAGACGTGCTGCTTACCATAGACGGGGAAGAGATCGAGGACATCTTTGATTATGACTATATGACGGACAGCGAAAGCTTCGTCATGACCGTACAGAAAAAAAACGGTGAGGAATGGGAGCTGGAGATCGAAAGCGGCGGAGAGGATCTGGGCCTTACCTTTGAAAACGGCCTTATGAGCGAATACCGCTCCTGCCGGAATAAATGCATCTTCTGCTTCATCGACCAGATGCCGCCGGGAATGCGGGAGACCCTTTATTTTAAAGATGACGATTCCAGGCTCTCCTTTCTCCAGGGAAACTATATCACACTGACCAACATGAGCGACAGGGACATTGACCGGATCATCCGGTTCCACCTGTCCCCTATAAACATCTCGGTCCAGACCATGAACCCGGAGCTCAGATGCAGGATGCTCAATAACCGTTTTGCCGGAGAGGCATTAAAAAAGATCGACCGCCTTTATGAGGCCGGGACGGAGATGAACGGCCAGATCGTTCTCTGTAAGGGGGTCAACGACGGGGAGGAGCTGCGGTACACCATCCAGCGGCTGGCCGCTTATGCGCCCCATATGCAGAGCGTGTCGGTGGTCCCCGTGGGCCTTTCTAAATTCCGGGACGGCCTGTATCCGCTGGAGCCCTTTACGAAGGAGGACGCCTGCCAGGTCATCGATCTGATCGAGGAGTGGCAGAAAAAGCTGTATGAAAAACATAAGCTCCACTTTATCCATGCCAGCGACGAGTGGTATATTTTAGCAGAAAGGGAGCTTCCGGAGGAAAGCCGCTATGACGGCTATATCCAGCTGGAAAACGGCGTGGGGATGATCCGGCTCCTGTATGAGGAGTTCATGGATGCCCTAAGAGAAAAAGAGGACGATGGGAAGACGGAGGAGCTTTCCATGGCCACGGGCTTCCTGCCGTATCCCTATCTGAAGCGTCTGCTGGACCGGATGGCGGAGGTATACCCGGGAAGAAAGATCCATCTTTATCCGATCCGCAATGACTTTTTCGGAGAGATGATCACCGTGGCAGGCCTTATCACCGGCCAGGATCTGGTGGCCCAGCTTAAGGGAAAGCCCCTGGGGAGCCGCCTGCTGCTTCCATCGGTGATGTTTAAAAGCGGAGAGGAGGTATTCCTGGACGATATGACCAGGACCCAGGCGGAAGCCGCTTTACAGATCCCTATAAATATAGTAAAATCAGGCGGATATGATCTGCTCTCAGCCATCCTGGACCGGGAGGCTGCCGAGGAGCAGACCACAGAGCACGGCATGTACGAGCCGTCCATGAAGGACCTGAACCTTTCCGAAGAGGGAGAGGTCCTTTCGTAGAAAAACCATCCATAAAAAGGAGATCAATATGAGCAAACCAATCGTAGCCATTGTTGGCCGCCCCAACGTGGGAAAATCCACGCTGTTCAATGTGCTGGCCGGCAGTGCCATTTCCATTGTAAAAGATACCCCGGGAGTGACCAGGGACAGGATCTACGCAGACTGCACCTGGCTGAGCCACTCCTTTACGCTGATCGACACCGGCGGCATCGAGCCGGATTCCAGCGACATCATCCTGGCCCAGATGCGGGAGCAGGCCCAGATCGCCATTGATACGGCCGATGTGATCATTTTCATCGTGGACGTGCGCCAGGGCCTGGTGGATTCCGATTCCAAGGTGGCGGACATGCTGAGAAAATCCAGAAAGCCTGTGGTGCTGGCGGTCAATAAGGTGGACAGCTTTGAAAAGTTCGGAAACGACGTATATGAATTCTATAACCTGGGCATCGGGGATCCCGTCCCCGTATCCGCAGCCTCCCGGCTGGGCCTGGGAGAGCTTCTGGACGAGGTGGCAAAGCATTTTACTCCAGACCAGTACGACGACGAAGAGGACGACCGTCCCAGAGTAGCCATCGTAGGCAAGCCCAATGTGGGCAAGTCCTCCATCATCAATAAGATGCTGGGCGAAAACCGGGTGATCGTTTCTGATATTGCAGGCACCACCAGGGATGCTGTGGACACGGAGGTGATCCATAACGGCACCGAATACGTATTCATCGATACGGCAGGTCTCAGAAGAAAGAGCAAGGTAAAAGAGGATATCGAGCGGTACAGCATCATCCGCACGGTAACGGCTGTGGACCGGGCCGACGTGGTGTTAATGGTCATCGATGCCACCCAGGGCGTTACAGAGCAGGACGCCAAGATCGCAGGTATCGCCCATGACCGGGGAAAGGGCATCATCGTGGTGGTCAATAAGTGGGACGCCATCGAAAAAACAGACAAGACCATCTATGAGTATACCAATAAGCTCAAGGAGACCCTGGCCTATATGCCTTATGCAGAGTATGTGTTCGTATCAGCTCTCACGGGGCAGCGGATGCAGAAGCTCTTTGACCTGATCGACATGGTCCGGGAGAACCAGACCCTGCGGGTGGCCACCGGCGTCTTAAATGAGATCGTCACCGAGGCTGTGGCCATGCAGCAGCCCCCGTCGGACAAGGGAAAACGGTTAAAGATCTATTATGTGACCCAGGTATCTGTAAAGCCGCCCACCTTTGTGGTATTTGTCAACGACAAGGAACTGATGCACTTCTCTTACACCAGATATCTGGAAAACAAGATAAGGGAGGCCTTTGGCTTCCGGGGCACATCCTTAAAATTCATCATCCGGGAACGGAAGGAAAAGGAGTAGACCATGGAAAGGATCTTATGTCTTCTGACGGGGTATGTGTTCGGCCTGTTTCAGACCGGATATCTCTATGGAAAAATGCACCATATCGATATCAGACAGTATGGCAGCGGCAATTCCGGCACCACCAATGCGCTGCGGGTCATGGGGAAAAAGGCGGGCCTCCTGGTATTTATGGGAGACTTCCTAAAGACGGTCTTTGCCTGCCTGCTGGTGCGGCTGGTGATGAAGGGAGACCCCAGCGTGGACCTGTACGTCCTTTATGCGGGCCTGGGGGTGGTCCTTGGCCACAATTTCCCCTTCTATCTGCATTTTAAAGGCGGAAAAGGGATCGCCTCCATGGCCGGGATCCTGGTGTCCATGGACTGGCGGGTGACCCTGGTGTGCGCCTCTCTTTTCCTGGGGGCGGTGATCCTCACCAGATACGTGTCCCTGGGCTCGATCCTGGTGGTGACTGCTTTCTTTATCCAGATGGTGTTCTTCGGCCTGCGGGGGGACTATGCAGTGGCAGAGGGAGACCGGATGGAATTCTTTGCGGTGGCCGGAGTCCTTATGGTCATGGCCATCTGGCGCCACAGAGCCAATATAAGGAGGCTTCTGAAGGGCACAGAAAATAAATTGTGGGGAAATAAGGAAAAATAACAGGAGGGGAACTACTTATGGGAAAGATCGGTGTGATCGGTTCCGGTACATGGGGAACCGCCATTGCAGTGCTTTTAAATAATAACGGCCATCAGGTGGACTTATGGTCTGCGATCCCGCAGGAGATCGAGGAGATGCGCTCCACCCACAAGCATAAAAACCTTCCGGAGGTGACGCTTCCGGATTCCATCCGCTATACGGCGGATCTGGAGGAGGCCATGAAGGAAAAGGATATGCTGGTCCTTTCGGTCCCGTCGGTGTTTGTACGGTCCACGGCGCGGCGGATGAAGGAATTCTGCCCCCAGGGCCAGATCATCGTGGATGTGGCCAAGGGAATTGAAGAGGATACCTTAAAGACCATGACGGAGATCATCCAGGAGGAGATCCCCCAGTGTGAGCCGGCGGTCCTTTCGGGCCCCAGCCACGCGGAGGAGGTGAGCCGCGGCCTTCCCACCACCTGTGTGGCAGGCTCCAGGAAGAAAAGGATCGCGGAGGCCGTCCAGTCCGCCTTTATGAGCCCTGTATTCCGGGTGTACACAAGCCCGGACGTCCTTGGCGTCGAGGTGGGGGCTGCCTTAAAGAATGTGGTGGCCCTGGCGGCGGGAGCTGCCGACGGCCTGGGGTACGGGGATAATACAAAAGCTGCCCTGATCACCCGCGGCATTGCAGAGATCAGCCGTCTGGGGATGGCCATGGGAGGCAGCTTTCAGACCTTTGCCGGGCTTACAGGCATCGGAGACCTGATCGTGACCTGCGCCAGTATGCACAGCCGGAACCGCCGGGCCGGGATCCTCATTGGTAAAGGCTATACCATGGAGGAGGCCATGAAGGAGGTCCAGATGGTGGTGGAGGGCGTATATTCAGCCAGAGCAGCCCTGGCCCTCTCAAAAAAATACAGCGTTCCCATGCCCATTGTGGAAGCGGTGAACCAGGTGCTGTTTGAAGGAAAACCCGCGAAAGACGCGGTGACCGATCTGATGATGCGGGACAGACGCATCGAGAATACCTCCCTTCCCTGGGAGGAATAGGCTTTTTTCCAGTTCTGTGAAAAACCCCCTTTGCATATACTCTGGTAGTATAAAAAGGGGGTATTTTCATGGACAATTTTCAGGTATACAAAGACATTGAAGCCCGGACGGGCGGAGAGATCTACATCGGCGTGGCCGGACCTGTCCGCACGGGAAAATCCACGTTCATCAAACGGTTTATGGAGCTGATGGTGCTTCCGAAGCTGCCGGAGGGCCATCTGAAGGCCATTGCCCGGGATGAACTGCCCCAGAGCGCCGCTGGAAAGACCATCATGACCACGGAGCCGAAATTTATTCCCAAGGAGGCGGCGGAGATCGCCCTGGAGGACGGGATCACGGCCCGGGTGCGGCTGGTGGACTGCGTGGGCTTTATGGTGGAGGGTGCGGCCGGACATGAGGAGAACGGAGAGGAGCGGCTGGTGAAAACACCCTGGTATGACCATGAGATCCCCTTTACCCAGGCTGCGGAGATCGGGACCAGGAAGGTGATCCGGGACCACTCCACCATCGGGATCGCAGTGACGGCCGACGGCTCCTTCGGAGAGCTGAAGCGGAATGATTATCTGGAGGCGGAAAACGAGACGGTCCGGGAGTTAAAGGAGATCGGGAAGCCCTTTGTGATGCTGTTAAACTCTGCCAGGCCCTATGCGGAGGAGACAAGAGAACTGGCGGAAAGACTGGAAAAGGACCATGGGGTCACAGTCCTTCCTATGAACTGTGAGCAGCTGAAGCGGGAGGATGTGGAGGCTATCCTGGCCACAGTCTTAAAAGAGTTTCCTGTGACGGAGCTCCGCTTCCATATCCCCAGGTGGATGGAGATCCTTCCAGAGGACCATCCCTTAAAGGCCGCGGCCATTGAAAGCGCCAGGGAGATCTTAAAGAAGGCAGACCAGATGAAGGATGTGGGAGGAGAAAATCTGGCTCCGGCGGGAGAGGGGATCCGGGAAATGACGGTCAGCCGGATGGAGATGGCCGACGGAACCGTGGAGATCCAGGTGAAAACAGAGGAATCATGTTATTTTAAGGTCATCAGCGAATTTTCCGGAGTCCCTGTCCGGGATGAATATGAGCTGTTCCATACCATGGCCAGGCTTTCGTCCATGGAGAGCGAATATGAGAAGGTAAAAAACGCCTTAAGCCAGGTGCGGGCCAGGGGCTACGGCATCGTCATGCCCCATAGATCGGAGATCGTCTTAGAGGAACCGGAGCTGATCCGCCATGGCAATAAATACGGCATCAAGATCCATGCCCAGGCCCCGTCCATCAATCTGATCAAGGCCCACATTGAGACGGAGATCGCTCCCATTGTAGGGAGCGAGGAGCAGGCCAGGGATCTGATCGCCTACATAAAGAAAAGCGCCCAGAAGGAGGACGGGGTATGGGAGACCAGCATATTCGGGAAATCCGTGGAGCAGATCGTGGAGGACGGCATGGAGGCCAAGATCTCCCAGATGACTGAGGACTGCCAGGCAAAGCTCCAGGATACCCTTCAGAAAATAATCAATGACAGCAATGGAGGAATGATTTGCATTATTATCTGAAAAGTGATATAATTATGTAACTATTTAAAAGCGGTCATTGACCGGTACCATACAAACGACAGGAGGGGTTCTATGAAATTGACATTCATTGGCGCCAACCACGAAGTGACGGGGAGCTGCCACTGCCTGGAGGCATGTGGAAAAAAGATCCTGGTCGATTATGGAATGGAGCAGGGGGGAAATGTTTATGAAAATGCAGAACTTCCGTTTGCGATCCCGGATGTGGATTATATCCTGATCACCCACGCCCACATCGATCATACGGGACTTCTGCCGCTGCTCTATGCAGAGGGCTTCCGGGGACAGATCTTTGCCACCCAGGCTACCTGCGACCTGTGCAACATTATGTTAAAGGACAGCGCCCATATCCAGGAGATGGAGGCGGAATGGAAGAACCGGAAGGCCAGGCGTGCCGGTAAGCCGGAGGTGGAGCCTCTCTACACCATAAACGACGCCCAAGGCGTTCTGACCCATTTTGTCCCCTGCCATTACAAAGATGTGCTGACCCTCACCGACGGCCTCAGGATCCGCTTCACCGATGTGGGCCACCTTCTGGGGTCTGCCTCCATCGAGGTATGGATGGAGGAAGAGGGGGTGGAGAAGAAGATCGTGTTCTCCGGCGACATCGGAAACAAGAATAAGCCGCTGATCAAAAACCCCAGCTATATTGACGAAGCGGATTATGTGGTCATGGAGTGTACCTACGGCGACCGGACCCATGACCGGACCCATGAGCACATCGAAGAGCTGGCCCAGATCCTCCAGGAGACCCTGGACCGGGGCGGCAACCTGGTGATCCCGGCCTTTGCCGTGGGCCGTACCCAGGAGATCCTGTATTTCATGAGAAAGATCAAGGAAGAAAAGCTCATAAAGGGCCATGATGATTTTGAGGTCTATGTGGACAGTCCGCTGGCAGTGGAGGCCACCCAGGTGTTTACAAAAAACATCATGGAATGCTACGATGAAGAGGCCATGGATCTGGTGAACCGGGGGATCAACCCCATCGGCTTCCCAGGCCTTAAGCTTTCCATCACCAGCGAGGATTCCAAAAACATCAATTTTGATATGACGCCCAAGGTGATCATCTCTGCGGCGGGCATGTGCGATGCCGGCCGTATCCGCCACCACTTAAAGCATAACCTGTGGCGGCCCGAATGTACCATCCTCTTTGCCGGCTACCAGGCTGTGGGGACCCTGGGACGGAGTCTTCTGGAGGGAGCCCAGGTGGTGAAGCTGTTCGGTGAGACCATCGATGTGGAGGCCCATATCGAAAAGTTGGACGGAATTTCCGGCCATGCAGATATGAACGGACTGATCACATGGGTATCGGCCTTTAAGGAAAAGCCGTCCCAGGTATTCCTGGTCCACGGCGACGACGATGTGTGCACCAGCTTTGCCGGCCTTCTCCACACAGACTATGGGTTTGAGACTGCGGCCCCGTTTTCCGGCTCTGTTTACGACCTGGCCGCAGGCGCATGGCTTAAACAGACTGTGGGCGTTCCCCTCCGCAGGGAGACGGAACGGCAGAAGGAAAACCGGACCATCTTTGAGCTTCTTGTGGCCGCAGGCGAGCGCCTGATGCGGGTGATCCGGAAGAACCGGGAATGTGCCAATAAAGACATAAAGAAATTTACAGCAGACGTCAATGCCCTCTGCGATAAGTGGGATCTGTAAAGGGTTGGCGGAAGGAAAGGATCATTCATGAAAGTAACGCTATACACAGATGGCGCGGCCCGCGGAAACCCCGACGGGCCGGGCGGCTACGGAGCTGTCCTCCAGTTTGTGGACAAGGAGGGCACGCTCCATGAAAAAGAGCTGTCCGCCGGATATGTGAAGACCACCAATAACCGGATGGAGCTGATGGCAGCCATTGCAGGGCTGGAGGCATTAAACCGGCCCTGTGAGGTGGAGCTTTATTCCGATTCCCGGTATCTGGTGGACGCTTTCAACCAGAAGTGGATCGACGGCTGGGTGAAGCATGGCTGGAACCGGCCCAAAAGCGGACCGGTGAAGAATTCGGACCTATGGAAGAGGCTTTTAAAGGCCATGGAGCCCCATGTGGTCACTTTTTTCTGGGTCAAGGGCCACGACGGCCATCCAGAGAATGAAAGGTGCGACCGGCTGGCCACTGCGGCGGCCGACGGAAGCGGCCTCCTGACGGATACGGGGCTGGAAGCTTAGTCTGAACGACCGGCTGTGATGCCGGATCTGTGGAAAAAGTTACGATAATCTTACAAAATATTACTAATTTGCGATTTGTGTTCACAAGTGGTTCCGTTTGTGTTATCTTTATTTCATAAAGCAGACCAGAGATCGAAGGTCATACCGAATGGAGTTTGATATATGAACAGACGGAATGGAATGTGGCTCACAGTCCTGTGCATCCTGGCCGCCGGGATCTTTACCACCAGCGTCACCAGCAGCTTTGCGAGGGAGAGCACAGAGGCCGCCATGGCGGCCGTGACGGAAACCGAGGCCCGCGGGGCACAGATATCTGTGCCCAGGGAAGCATCCGTACCGGAAGCTTCCCTAAAGGCTCTGATGGACCAGGCAGATGCAGGCGTCCGGGGAAAGGGGGGAAAAGCCCCCCAGGCAGCCGGAGGGAAGGAACCGGGGAATCTGGCTCCGGGAGCCCGTGCGGCTCTGGGATCCCCGGAGACAGCCGCTGAAGAGGCGGAACAGGAGGAGGCGGCTGAAGCCGGGATCCAGGCGGCCGCAGAAGCGGATGCGGCTGTGGAGGAAACGGTAAAATCTCCTCTGGATCCGGCGGCGCCTGCGGAGGCAGTGGAGGCTTCCGGCCAGGAAGCCATGGAGGCAAAGACCGTATTTACAAAGGATGAGCTGGACGCCCGCCTGGAGAAGGCCAGGGAGCTGTCCTGGCAGTACCAGGGCAGCGTTAAGGACGAAAACGCCATTTCCGCCTATGCGGCGGCAGAGCAGCTCTGGACCCTGTGGGACCAGGAGCTGAACCTGGTATACGGCTCCATCCGGGCCCGTATGACGGAAAAAGAAGCGGAGACGCTGCGGATCGCAGAGCTGGAATGGATGAAGGAAAGGGACCAGGCGGCCGCCAGGGCTGCGGAAGCCTCCCCAGTTCCCCAGAACCAGACCCTGGAGTCCAGAAGGGCCATGGCGGAGGAAACGCGGGTCCGGTGCTACGAACTGATGGAAGAATATGAAGAGATCCTGGAGCGGATGCCGGACGGGGCGGCTTCAGAATAAAAACCGGGGAGATCATGGCCCCGGTTTTTATAATTTAAATTTTCTTCTTGCATATCTGGGGATTTAAGATTATGATATATCGTATATCAATGTGCCATTTATCAAAGCACAGGCGTCTGAATCTGAAAGACAGCCGGAAAAGGAGGAGTCTATGACCGCATTATTCGCTGCTTTTATAGAAACCGCAGGAAAGTTCCTGATCCTTGGGGCCGCCGCTTTCTTTGGCGTTGTCTGCGGAAAAAAATTCAGAGACAGAAGAAATAAACAGTAACCAGGAGGCAAAAGACCATGCAGAAATATGGTGTGAATGAACTGAGGAGAATGTTCCTTGAATTTTTCGAGAGCAAGGACCATCTGGCAATGAAGAGCTTCTCCCTCGTTCCGCATAATGATAACAGCTTACTTCTTATAAATGCCGGTATGGCTCCCTTAAAGCCCTATTTTACCGGCCAGGAGATCCCGCCCAGGCGCAGGGTATGTACCTGCCAGAAGTGTATCCGTACAGGCGATATCGAGAATATCGGAAAGACCGCCCGCCACAGCACCTTCTTTGAGATGCTGGGAAACTTTTCCTTTGGAGATTATTTTAAGACCGAATCCCTCCACTGGTCCTGGGAATTCCTGACCCAGGTGGTGGGACTGGATCCCGACCGGCTCTATCCGTCCATCTACCTGGACGATGAAGAGGCCTTTAAGATCTGGAACGAGGAGATCGGTGTCCCCGCAGAAAGGATCTTCCGTTTTGGAAGAGAGGATAACTTCTGGGAGCATGGCGCAGGCCCCTGCGGCCCCTGTTCCGAGATCTATTATGACCGGGGAGAAAAGTATGGCTGCGGAAAGCCGGATTGTACCGTAGGCTGCGAATGCGACCGCTATATCGAGGTATGGAACAACGTGTTCTCCCAGTTTGAGAACGACGGCCACGGAAATTATACGGAGCTGGCCCAGAAGAACATCGACACCGGCATGGGCTTAGAGCGTCTGGCTGTTGTGGTCCAGGATGTGGATTCCCTGTTCACCATCGACACCAACAAAGCGCTTTTAGACCGGGTATGCCAGCTGGCCGGAAAAGAAAACCAGAAGGACTATGAAACAGATGTTTCCCTGCGGATCGTGACTGACCATATCAAATCCTGTACCTTTATGATCTCTGACGGCATCATGCCCTCCAACGAGGGCCGCGGCTATGTGCTCCGCCGGCTTTTGCGCCGGGCTGCCCGCCATGGAAGAAAGCTGGGGATCGAAGGAAAGTTCTTAGCCAACCTCTCCGATACAGTGATCGCCTTATCCAAAGACGGATATCCGGAGCTGGAGGAGAAGAAGGTGATGATCTTTAAGGTCCTTACAGAGGAAGAGGACAAGTTCAATAAGACCATCGACCAGGGCCTTGCCATCCTTTCCGATATGGAAGAGGAGATGAAGAAGAGCGGCTCGGATACCCTTTCCGGCGCAGACGCCTTCAAGCTTTACGATACCTATGGCTTCCCGCTGGATCTTACAAAGGAGATCCTGGAGGAGAAGTCCTTCCAGGTGGATGAAGAGGGCTTTGCCGCCTGCATGAAGGAGCAGAAGGAAAAGGCCAGAAAGGCCAGAAAGACCACCAACTATATGGGCGCGGACGTGACCGTTTACCAGTCCATCGACCCGGCAGTCACCACAAAATTCGTGGGCTATGACCGTCTGGTCCATGATTCAGCCATTACAGTGCTGACCACAGAGGACGAGATCGTGGAAGCCCTTACGGACGGCCAGAGGGGAACCATCCTGGTGGAGGAGACCCCGTTCTACGGCACCATGGGCGGCCAGCAGGCCGATACCGGCGTGATCGTATCAGAAAACGGCGAATTTACCGTGGAGGACACGATCCATCTCCAGGGCGGCAAGGTAGGCCATGTGGGCGTAATGACAAAGGGAATGTTCAAGACCGGCGATACCGTGACCTTAAAGGTGGATGAGGAAAACCGCGCCTTAACGGCCAGAAACCACAGTGCCACCCACTTACTCCATAAGGCGCTCCGGACCGTTCTCGGGGACCATGTGGAGCAGGCTGGCTCTTTAGTGACCAGAGACCGTCTCCGTTTTGACTTTACCCATTTCTCCGCCATGACTCCCGAGGAGATCAGACGGGTGGAGGAGATCGTAAATAAAGAGATCCATGCAGGACTTTCTGTTGTGACTGACGAAATGAGCCTGGAGGACGCGAAAAAGACAGGCGCCATGGCCCTGTTCGGCGAGAAGTACGGAGAGACGGTCCGCGTAGTAAGGATGGGCGATTTCTCCACAGAGCTCTGCGGCGGGACCCATGTGGCCAACACCTCCTCCATCAGCTCCTTTAAGATCCTGTCCGAGGCAGGGATCGCAGCCGGAGTAAGAAGGATCGAGGCGCTGACCTCTGACGGACTCATGGCCCATTATGCCGAAACAGAAAAGGAGCTCCATGAGGCGGCAGCAGCAGCTAAGACGACTCCGGGTGCCCTGACTGCAAAGATCGAGGCTATGTTAGAGGAGATCAAGGCCCTCCATTCGGAAAATGAGAAGCTTAAGAGCAAGCTTGCCAAGGAGGCCATGGGCGACGTGATGGACCAGGTGCAGGAAGTAAAGGGCGTGAAGGTCCTGGCTGTCCGCGCCGACGGCGTTGATATGAACGGCTTAAGGAACCTGGGCGACCAGTTAAAGGAAAAGCTGGGCGAGGGCGTCATCGTCATCGCTTCCGTCCTGGACGGCAAGGTGAACCTGATGGCCACAGCCACGGACGGAGCCCAGAAGGCAGGAGCCCATGCCGGAAACCTCATCAAGGCCATTGCAGGTCTGGTGGGCGGAGGCGGCGGCGGCCGTCCCAATATGGCCCAGGCCGGCGGTAAGAACCCCGCAGGCGTGGACGAGGCCCTGGCAAAGGTGGCCGAAACGGTGGAATCCCAGGTAAGATAACCCGGCATCAGCCAGTTTTTTACAAATTTTTCATAATTCCAAAAAAATCTATTGACGAATGTGTAATTTATGATATAATCATACCAGTGCTAAAAAATACCCAAACAGTTGTATTATGCACAATTACACAACTGGAGGGAGGTTAGGTGTGAGCTATGTCAAACGTAATCGTTAAAGATAACGAGAGCCTGGACAGCGCTTTACGCAGATTCAAAAGAAACTGCGCAAAGGCTGGTATTCAGCAGGAGATCCGTAAAAGAGAGCATTATGAAAAGCCCAGCGTAAGACGTAAGAAAAAGTCTGAAGCGGCAAGAAAGCGTAAATACAACTAATCATTGAATGAAACGCGTAATGAAGAAGATATTCCGTAACAGGGATATCTTCTTTTTTTGTCCGGAACTGCATATAGTAGCATGAATCCACCAAAGGCGGGGACAGGATTTGAAAAGGAAACGAGACGGAATGAACGGGCTGGCAGAGTCCCTGGGGCTTCCGCTGGACGCCAGCCGGGGAGAGACGATCCTGACCTTTGTGGGGCGGTCCATGGTCCGGATCGAGAATTACAGGAGCATCCTGGTATACTCAGATACATATTTAAAGATCCAGGCTGGAAAATACAGGCTTTCCATCGACGGAAGGAACCTTCGGATCCGCTATTATGATAAGGATGAGATGGAGATCACAGGGAATATAGATGCCATCGGCTTTGATGAGAGGTGACGGACTTTGAGGGAAAAGAGGCGTCTTTTTTTTAAGGGCGGGGTGCAGGCGGAGATCACAGGTCTTGGCCGGGAGCGTTTTTTTAACATTGCGGCCCGCCGGGAGCTTTTTGTAACAGGGATCGGGACAGACCGGGACGGACACGTCCTGTTCTGGACCACAGGCGAGGATTATAAAAAAATGAAGCCGGCGGCAAGAAAGGCCGGCGTCCGCCTTTTTTTAAGGAAAAAGTACGGACTTCCCTTTTTTCTTTTCCGGAACAGAAAGCGGAAGCCACTGGCTGCCGGATTCATCTGCTTCTTCCTTTTGCTGTACGGCCTGTCCTTTTTTATATGGGACATTTCCTTTGAGGGAAACTTAAGGTTCACGGATCAGACGCTCCTGCACTATATGGAGACGCTGCCAGTGGCCTGCGGCATGAGAAAATCCGCAGTCTCCTGTGAAGAACTTGAGGAGAGCCTGAGAAACCAGTTTGCAGAGATCACCTGGGTATCGGCAGAGATCAAAGGGACCAGGCTCACAGTGCGGATCAAGGAGAACGAGGCCATGCTGTCGCCTGTGGAGCCAGACCGGACGCCCTGCGATCTGACGGCTGAAAAGGACGGCGTTATCGAGCGGTGCGTGGTCCGGAACGGCCTTCTCAAGGTGAGGGCCGGGGATCCGGTGGCCGCCGGGGATCTTCTGGTGGCCGGGACGATCCCCATTTACGATGATTCAGAGAACCTGGTCAGCTCCCATGAGATCCGGGCAGACGCGGAGGTCTATGCAAGGACTGTATATGAGACGGAAAAGAAGCTTCCCCTTACCTATGAGGTAAAGAGCCGGACGGGGAGGGTCAGGCGCGGGGCATTTTTCAGTATCTTTGGCAGGACCTTTTATTTCCTGATGCCGGCCTACGGGGATGCTTCCTGGGAATTTTTTATGGATGAGAGGCAGCTTAGGCTTTTTGAGGACTTCTGTCTGCCGGTATACGGAGGGCTCGTGACGGCTCTGGAATACGTTCCCTATGAGCGGGCTTATACAAAAGAGGAGGTTTCTGCCGAAAAAGACCGGTATATGGAGGAATATATGGAAAAATTACAGGAAAAAGGTATACAAATCCTTGCAAATGATGGTAAAATAGAAAAAGGTGAATCCGGCTGGAAGATCCAGGGGACAGTAACCGTGATCGAGGACATTGCGGGGCCCGTCCCCATACCGGAAAAACATGAGGAGAATCAGACAGTAAATGAGTTTAATTGAGACAATCATAGACGTTCCCGCGGAACATGAGCGGAAGGTCTGCGGACAGTTCGACTGCTACTTAAAAAAGATTGAAAGGACGCTCCATGTGTCCATGATCGCCAGGGACGGGGAGATCAAGATCATTGGCCCGGACCACGCGGTGAAGAAGGCCAAAAGCGTGTTCTCCACCCTCATCGAGCTTTCAAAACGGGGAGAAGAGGTGGGGGAGCAGAATGTGGATTATGCCCTGGCCCTTTCCTTTGAGGGGAAGGATGAAGCCCTTTTGGAGATCGATAAGGATATCATCTGCCGCACCATCAACGGGAAGCCTGTAAAGCCCAAGACCCTGGGACAGAAGCAGTATATCGACCTGATCCGGAAAAAGATGATCGTGTTCGGCGTGGGCCCGGCGGGAACGGGAAAAACGTATCTGGGCATGTCCATGGCCATCCAGGCATTTAAGAACGGAGAGGTGAACCGGATCATCCTTACCAGGCCCGCCATCGAGGCCGGAGAGAAGCTGGGCTTCCTGCCGGGAGACTTGCAGAGCAAGATCGATCCGTATCTGCGGCCCCTGTACGACGCCCTGTATCAGATCATGGGCGCCGAGTCCTATCTGCACAACGCGGAAAAGGGACTGATCGAGGTGGCTCCCCTGGCTTATATGAGGGGACGCACCCTGGACAATGCGTTCATCATCCTGGACGAGGCCCAGAATACCACCCAGGCCCAGATGAAGATGTTCCTGACCCGTATCGGCTTCGGCTCCAAGGTCATCATCACCGGCGACCAGTCCCAGAAGGACCTTCCCTATGGAACGGTCTCGGGCCTGGATACGGCTCTTAAGATCTTAAAGAACATCGACGATATCGGGATCTGCTACTTCACCAGCGACGACGTGGTGCGCCATCCGCTGGTACAGAAGATCGTAAAAGCATATGATGAATATGAGGCCCGCGGCAAAGGCGCAAAAAAGCCGGACCGCCAGGCCGGAAGGGACGGAAGAAATGACAGTAACCATCGAGTATGAGGCTGAAGAGAGGCTGGAAGTTCCCTATGAGGAGATCATCCGCAATGTGGTGGAGGAAGCCCTGGACTACGTGGAGTGCCCTTACGACGCGGAGGTAAACGTGGTCCTGACGGACAATGAGGGGATCCATCAGATCAACCTGGACATGCGGGGCATCGACCGTCCCACAGACGTACTTTCTTTTCCCATGTGCGACTTTGAGACGCCGGGAGATTTTGACGGGCTGGAGGAGACGCCGGAGGAGTATTTCAATCCGGATACGGGAGAGCTGATGCTGGGGGATATCGTGATCTCTGTGGAAAAGGTAAAGGAACAGGCGGAAAAATTCGGCCATTCGGAGACCAGGGAGCTGGCCTTTTTAGTGGCCCACAGCATGCTCCATTTAAGCGGCTATGACCATATGGAGGATGAGGAACGGCTGGATATGGAAGAAAAACAGAGGGAGATTCTGGAACGGAGGGGTTACAGGAGATGAGAAGGCATGGCAGAAAGGGAATCATGGTGCTGGCGGCAGCCGTTCTTGCGGTCACTCTTTCCGGGTGCGGAAAGAAGTATGAGGAGGCGGCGGTGACCACGGCGGCAGAGACAGAGGCTGAACCCACCCGGGTGGTGGTCCTGGAGACTGAGCCGGAAACGGAGCCGCCGGAGACAGAACCAGAGGAGCCGGTGGAGCGCGTTGAGGTGGATGGAAAGATCCGGAGCTATCTCACCGGGGAAATGGTGGATGTGGCCATCGGAAACCGCCGTCCTCTGGCGGTGATGATGAGCAACGATAAGGAGTCCCTGCCCCAGTACGGCATCAACCGGGCCGGAGTGGTCTATGAGGTGCCGGTGGAGGGGGAAATGAACCGCTATATGGCCCTGATCGAGGACTATGACGGCCTGGAGCGGATCGGGTCGGTCCGGAGCGCCCGCACCTGCTATACCTATTTTGCCAGAGAGTACGACGCTATTTTTGCCCACTACGGCCAGAGCACCTTTGCAAAGAAATATCTGAACAATGTGGACAATATCAACGGCCTGGACGGCATCGGCGGTACGGCCTATTACCGTACCAAGGACCGGAAAGCGCCTCATAATGCCTATACCAGCGGAGAGCGGGTCAATAAGGCCATTGAAAAGCTGGGCTACCGCACTGGCTACGGGGATTCCTATGAGGGCCATTTCCAGTTTGCCAGGGGAAAGGAGCAGATCGTTCCGGACAGTGACGACGCATTCAAGGTGGTTCCCGGCTATCCCATGAACAAGCCCTGGTTTGAGTACCAGGAGTCGGACGGCCTGTACCACCGGTTCCAGTATGGGAGCCATCATAAGGGAAATGAGGGACTCATTGCCGTTAAAAACATTATCTTCCAGTATGTGGAATGGGGCCACTATGCCTCTACTCCCTATCTGAATATCAATGTACATAAGGGCCGTGAGGGATACTATTTCACCAACGGGAAATACCAGAAGATCACCTGGAAAAAGGACGGGGAATTTGGTGTGACCCGGTATTATGACCTGGATGGCAATGAGATCACATTAAACAAGGGAAAGACCTGGATCTGCATCATCGGTGCAGACCGGTATGATAAGGCTGAGATTTATGGAAAGTAAAGAAATGAGAGAGCGGGGAGCCAGCCGGAAAAAGGCCGGCTCCCGGCCGGAGAAAACGGGGGGAGAATCCAATTTTGTGGTCCAGGGCAGCATCCTGGCCATCGCCTCCATTGTGGTGAGGATCATCGGCATCGCCTACCGGATCCCCATGATAAACATCATTGGCGACGAGGGAATGGGCTATTACGGGACTGCGTTTAACGTGTATAACATTGCCCTGCTCCTGTCCTCTTACAGCCTTCCGCTGGCCGTATCCAAGATGGTATCCGTCCGGCTGGCCAGGAAGCAGTACCGGAATTCTGTCCGGATCCTGCGGGCAGCCCTGGTCTACGCCACGGTGGTGGGAGCCCTGGCAGCGGCCGTTATCTGGTTCGGAGCCGACTTCTTTGCAAGAGAAGTTTTTTTTATGCCCTATGCGGCCTTTGCGTTAAAGACCCTGGCTCCCACTGTCTGGATCATGGCGTATCTGGGCGTGTTCAGAGGCTATTACCAGGGCCAGGGGACCATGGTTCCCACGGCCCTGTCCCAGGTCTTTGAGCAGATCGTAAACGCCATTGTCAGCGTGGCCGCCGGAAGCTGGCTGTTTAACCAGGCCATAAAGGTAGAGATATTAAAGGGGGAGTCCGGCTCCGGCTATTCCAATTCCTGGGGCGCTGCCGGAGGCACTATCGGAACAGGCGCAGGCGCTTTTACGGCCCTGGTGTTCCTGCTGCTTCTGTTTGCCGCTTACCAGAGGACCATCCGGAAGAAGGTACGCAGAGACCGGTCCGGCTCCCTGGAGAGTTATGGGACCATTACTAAGATCTTATTTTTTACAGTGGTCCCGGTGGTGGTGAGCTCTGCCATTTATAATGTCAACAGCGTCCTGGACAACGGTCTCCTGGCCTATAATTTCAAGAGCCTGGGCATGGAGGAGGAGTTTATCTCCCAGTGGGGCGTGTACACGGGAAAATACCATCTTCTGATCAACGTTCCCATGGCTGTCTCCAATGCCCTGTCCTCGTCGCTGATCCCGTCGGTGTCCCGGGCTGTGGCCACCGGGGACCGGCGCATGGTGAAAAAGAAGGTGGCCGCTGCGATCCGGTTTTCCCTCCTGATCGCCATTCCGTCCACCGTGGGCCTTACGGTCCTGGCGGGGCCGCTGAATAACCTTTTATTCTCGGGCGATAATGACCTGGCAGTCCAGATGACCCTGTACGGGTCCATTGCTGTGGTCTTTTATTCTGTGTCCACGGTGACCAATGCCATTTTACAGGGCATCGACCGGATGCGGCTGCCCATCGTCCATGCCCTGACAGCCCTGGTCCTGCATCTGGCGGCCATGGAGGTCATGGTCCTGGTGTTCCATATGGGGATCTTCTCCATGGTATTTGCCAATATCCTGTTTGCAGTGATCATGTGCTTTTTAAACCACAGATCCATACGGAAGATCCTGGGCTACCGCCAGGAGGTGAAAAAGACCATCCTCCTGCCGGCTGCGGCTTCGGCGGTCATGGGCGCGGCAGCAGTGGGCGTCTATAAGCTCATACACCTGGGGATCCAGAGCAATGCGGTCTGCACCCTTGGGGCCGTGGCTGCTGCAGTGGCGGTCTACGGAGTCCTTCTGGTGAAGCTTGGCTGCCTGGACGAGGACGAGCTGCACCAGATGCCCGGCGGGACCAGGCTTTTGCAGGTGTTCCGGAAGCTGCGGCTCATGTAGGCCAAACTTTGGTAGAAAATCCGTAAAAGCTGTTTAAAACAGGGAAAGAAAGCAGATACTGTTTTCAGAAGGAGTGATTTCCAATGAAAAAATATGTATCCTGCTTTCTTTTCTTTTTGGTGCTGACGGCAGGCTGCCTGGTGTCCCTGTTTGTCCTTACCATTGATCCGCCCAGACAGCAGGCGGCAGAGGTGCAGATGACCGAATCTGTGGAACAGCCGGCCCTGGCAGAAGGCAGCGGAGAGGAGGAGATGGCCCACCTGGTGCTGAACCAGGAGGCAGTGGAGCCGGAGCCTGTAAAGGACAGTTTCTGCCTGGTGGCGGAGGAGGGGTATCTCATTGTTTATGACGACAGCCTGGCAACGGTGAATCTTTTCACCCATATGCCCCTTTCGGATTTTCCGCCGGTGGAACAGGAAAGGCTCATGGAGGGGATCTGGTTTCCCACCATGGCGGAAATTTTCAGCTATCTGGAATCTTACACCAGTTAAGACTTGCAATTTAAACGCCGGGTGGATATACTAGGAATAACATTTTTACAGCAATGGCATGCAAGGAGGAAGCTATGGGACGACCAGAAGGGATCATCATCGGCGGCGGAGCCGCCGGACTTATGGCGGCCATTACGGCGGCAGAAAACGGTGCAGGGGTGACGATCCTGGAGCATATGCCCCGGGTGGGAAAGAAGATCCTTTCCACAGGAAACGGAAAGTGCAATCTGACTAACCTGGATATGAGACCGGACTGCTACCGCTGCGGGACCGCGGATTTCCCCATGACGGCCATCGGACGGTTTTCTGCGGCAGACACGGTCTCCTTTTTCCGCCGTCTGGGCGTGGTGGTCACAGACCGGAATGGGTATGTCTACCCGGCCTCCGGCCAGGCCCAGACGGTGCTGGACGCTTTGAGGGAAAAGGCAGAGAGCCTGGAGATCCGGATCGTGACGGAATGCAGACCGGAAACAGTGGAGAGGGACGGGACAGGCTTCTGCGTCCGGACCTCCTGCGGTGCTTTCCGGGGAGATTTTCTGATCCTGGCGGCGGGCTCCAAGGCGGCTCCGTCCACAGGCTCCGACGGCAGCGGCTATGATCTGGCAGCTTCCCTGGGCCACAAGATCGTAAAGCCCCTTCCGGCTCTGGTACAGCTGAAATGCCGGGGGGATTTTTTCAGATCCATTGCCGGCGTCCGCACCGAGGCAGAGGTAAGCCTTTATACGGCCGGGAAGCATGGGGAGCTGGGAGATCTTCTGGCCTCCGACCGGGGGGAGCTGCAGCTTACGGATTACGGGATCTCCGGGATCCCGGTGTTCCAGGTGAGCCGGTATGCCTCCGAGGCCCTGGACCGGAAGAAGCGGGTGCTTGCAGTCCTGGACTTTTTCCCATCCCTGAAGGATGAAGAGCTTTTCTTACTTTTAAAGGAGCAGAGAATGTATCTGTCAGACCGGAAGGCAGAGGGCTTTTTAAACGGCATCTTTCATAAAAAGCTGGCGGCCCTGTTTTTAAAGGCTGCCGGGATCAGGGGAGAGGAAATGACTGGAAGGCTTTCAGATAAAAAGCTCCTGGCGGCGGCGGAGCTTATAAAGCGCACAGTGGTGGAGGTGACGGCAGCCAATTCCTTCGATAAGGCCCAGGTATGCATGGGCGGAGTCCGTGTAAAGGATGTGGATCCCTGCACAATGGAATCCAGGCTGGTGCCGGGACTTTATTTTGCCGGTGAGATCCTGGATGTGGACGGGATCTGCGGCGGCTATAATCTGCAGTGGGCCTGGTCCAGCGGCTATGCGGCCGGAGCCAGCGCCACAGGTAAGGAGTAATTACATATGATCCGAATCAATCAGCTGGCCCTGGAGGTGGGCCATGGCCCGGGGGCCATTAAGAAAAAGGCGGCCAGGCTTTTAAAGGTGCCGGAGACCTCCATCCGGAGGGTGGATGTGGTGCGCCGCTCCATCGACGCCCGGAAAAAGGACAGGATCCTGTACAGCTACATCGTGGATGTAAAGCTTGCGGAAAAGAAAAAGGAAGAGACGGCTGTGAAAAAGGCGGACAGCCGCAACATCCAGATAGAAACAGAAGCCCGGTACCGGTATCCGGCCCATGGAAAGGAAGTCCTAAAGGACCGTCCGGTGATCATCGGAGCCGGTCCGGCAGGTCTTTTTGCGGCCCTGGCCCTGGCGGAGAACGGCTTTGCCCCCCTTCTTTTAGAACAGGGGGATCCGGTAGAGGTGCGGGCAGAGAAGGTGGAGGCGTTCTGGAGGAACGGGGATGACAGCCTGGACCTCCACTCAAACGTCCAGTTCGGGGAAGGCGGCGCCGGGACCTTTTCTGACGGAAAGCTGAACACGCTGGTAAAGGATGTGTCCGGAAGGAACGGAAAGGTCCTGGAGACCTTCGTGGAGGCCGGGGCGGACGGTTCCATCCTGTATGACAGCCGCCCCCATATCGGGACTGATGTTCTCCGGGAGGTGGTGAAAA
>NZ_JAXXBR010000007.1:0-2610 GCF_037242085.1 Alitiscatomonas sp.
GGCTCTGCCAGATTGCTGTATGCCCGGGCCAGCTCGCTGTCCATCTCGGGCGTGCGCTCCCCGGCAGGGATGGCCTCCAGCGTGTTTATGATCTTCTGGAATTCATCTTCCTCATTCCATTTCTGGCATTGTTCCAGCAGCTTCATAAATCATTCCTCCTTATCAGTTGTCGTAGCATCCGCTCATGCGCCAGCCAGGGCCATGATGTGCTCCATTTCACCATGGATCTGAATATCAGCCTCTCATCTGCCATTTCCGGGAACAGGAACGGCATCACATCCAGAACCGCCCTCCGGATCCCTCTCCTGGACGGGATACGTCTTTCACGCCATGGGTGTCTGTACCTTTCTCCGAAATATAAAGTCAAAATTTAAAATTAGTATTTATTATAATAAACGAAAACCAGGAAAGATGCAATCTCTTTCCTGGCTGTCTGTGTCAGTTTCCCCGGGCGGTCCCGGAGATCGTTTTATAAAATGCCCGATCATCCCTTTCCTACATAATATTCATCCAAAACTCTCGCCAATGCCTTTGGATTTTCCTCGTTTACAGCATGTCCGGCATTTTCTGCAACGCTCAGCGCCGCATTTTCTATATTCTGCGAAAAATAATACGCCGACTTCCTGTTCACGCGGTCCTTCTCTCCGCAGACGACCAGCACCGGACAGGTTATTTCCTGTATCCGGCTTCTGAAATCCAGTTTTTTCATAGAGTTTACCAAATCGAACGTGTCCTTCTTATCAAATGCCATCCCCCGAAAAGCGGACCGGGGCAGAAACCGGAAGATCACATTCTGAAACCCAAGGGCCGCTTTGGGGATTTTATGAGGCGTTCCAATTAAAACAAGGGTTTCTACCTTTTCCGGAAAGTCCAGCGTATAATTCAATGCTAAGATCCCGCCTAAGGAAAGACCGCACAGGTGGAACGGTCCATCCATGGCGGCGCAGTATTCGATCAAAGAAGAATATAAATTCTCATAGACAGCTTCCTTCCCCTTCAGAATCGAGCATAAATCCGGACATAAAATATCCTCCTGATCGTTCATGCAGGAAATTGTTTTCTTCCAGCTTGCCGCTTTATGGCCCGTACCATGAATTAATATTTTTTTCATCCTCTAATACCCTTACTTCTATTTTCTAAAATCGTTTGCGGAATTTCAGAAAACCTTTTCAGAAGATACGCCTTTCCCTTTTCTCCCTTCCATCTGTGCCAGAACCAGAAAATACTGCCCGCAAACATAAGGCCCGCAATTATAAAGGCATGGTGAAACCCTGTCTTTTGAAGAAATATATAGCTTAAAAATGAAGCGGCAGATATGGAAACCCCAGATATGCCAAGGGCGATCCTAAGGACTTTTTCCTGTGACAACCCTAAAAAATAGTTTTCCCATTCTTTGGGCTGGAATCCAAGCTGTCTCCCCTTAAGCCAAAACAAAAGAAGGACCAGCCCCAGCGCAATCCCCTTGCTTGAAAGGAGATGTATTGTCATTGAGCATATCAAAACCGTAAATTCTTTCATGGGATACTCCCTCCCGTAAGTCTTGCTTTTTCATTATATTCTGTCCATCCATCCCTTGTAAAGCATCAGACTGGCTTTTTCTTTCATGGTTTTGGCCGTTCCTCCTTTCGGATCAGGATACTTTTTTCCTCGGAGTTGATGCTATACAGGTCGTCCAGATGGATGTGAAATCCATCCTCACGAATGGTTTCTGCCATACCCAGCGCGGCTTTCGCCAATAGGAGCAGCCCCGCCCGGTTTCCTGTTAACTCCAATTCATTTCCATCGGCAGAGTGGCAAAGGAGAGGTAGGCTTCCGGCTCCACTGGAAGAATGGGCAGTTGTTCATTATTCAGTTGAATGGTCAGTGTTTTCGTTTGCATTGCCAGGCCCCCCCAACATCAATCCCACCAGAAATACCAGACGGTGGACTGCCGCAGCACATCCGCCAGATTGCCCACGGTGGGATCATCCTGCTCCTGATCCACGATGTCCGGGCAGAAGCCGTACTGCTCTGTGGCAGCTTCCATAGCCTTCTCCTTGGGAACGGGAGCCGGGAGCAGGAACTCCAGCTCATCGTGGCTCATGGCGGCAGGGATGGCACCATGCTGCTCGAACCAGTATTTCGCCGCTGCCATCAGGTCCGGTGTGGCGGGACACTCATTCCAATTTCCAAAGGGCAGATAGGCGAATATCTCCCAGGGGTTCTTTACCGGAATTTTAGCCAGAATGAGCGGATATGTCATGTGACTGTCCGAGTCCCAGTAGCAGGAGAAGCGGTCATTGTCATAGCCACCCTCCATCTCGCCCAGGACTTCCTCATCCCAATCCAGATCATCATCCTCGGCCTCCGCTCTACGCTGGCCGGTCAATTCCTCCAAAAGAGCCTTTCCGTCCTTGACGGGAGCGGAGAGCATCTTCTTCCGATACTCCGCTACCGTTTTGAGGTCAAATTCGTAGAAGTCCGCATCATTCTCCGGGTCGGCGTTCATCACCAGACACTCCAGCAGCGTTTCATCATCCGCCTGGATAAGAACTGGAACAAAGCCCTCTCTAACGCTTTCCCGTTTGGCATAGCTGTATGCCGACATGATGGGGTCATCATCTGCCATGG
>NZ_JAXXBR010000034.1:0-28316 GCF_037242085.1 Alitiscatomonas sp.
TCATACCAGAAAAAGGGGATTTGTTCACAATTTATTTACTCATGCGTTTGTCCTGTCTTTTTCTTTCCCGGCGCATTTTACTGGTTCCGGGCGGTTTCCCCCGCCCGTTTTCTCCCCAGGACCCGTTTAAAAAAGATCTGAGGGATCTCAAACACAAAAATGATCCCCAGAACGATGGCCACCGCCGCCTTGACAGCGGAAAAGCCCGTACGGCTGGCCAGTTCCATCTGGTCCGTCACGATATAATAAGCCGTCCAGTAGATCCCAGCCCCAGGCACCAGGGGAAAGATCCCCGGGATCATGAACAGAGTGGCCGGACACCGTTCCATGACCGCAAACAGTCTGGACAAAAAAACTACCGCTGCTGCCGCAAAAAAGGTGGCCTCCGTTACGGTCATCCCGGCCCATTCCAGGACAAAATATGTGAGCCAGCCCCAGGCACCGCAGGCCGCGCAGAAGCCATAGTATTTCCTCGGTACATAAAACAGAACGGAAAAGGCCGCCGTCCCCACGCCCGCCGCCAGAAGCTGCTTAAAAAGCTCTCCTGTGGGAAAGGGCGGGAAAAAAGCAAACCATGAAAAAAGCTCCGTCATAGCAGATTCCCCCCTGTGATCCGGTAATAAGCGGTGAACATCATCCCCACTCCCAGGGCGATCCCCAGGACCACCAGGGCCGTATCCATCATCCGCACCGAACCGGCAATATAGTCCCCGTCCGTCAGATCCCGGATCGCGTTGGTGAAGGCCACCCCGGGGATCATGGGGATCACAGAGCCGATGATCATGGAGCTGACGTTATGGCCCAGGCCCAGGTGATAGAATACCATACATAAAAACGTTACCAGGGCTCCTCCCAGGATATGCTCCACCAGCCGGGAAAGCCTGTATCCCCCGTAAAGGATATACACATACAAAAGCATCCCGGATAAAAATGCCGCCGCGCTGTCCAGGAGATCCCCGCCGAAAAACAGGCAGAATGCGCCGCTTCCCACTGCCGACGCCATGATCTGGACAATGTTTCGCTTTCCCGGCATGTTTTCAATGTCGTCCAGGCACCGCTCCAGATCCGCGATGGTGTGTTTTCCTTCCTCGATCTCCCGGGAAAGCTGGTTGACGGCCGCCACCCGGTTCAGGTGGGCGCCGCTGACGGGAATGTGCTGCACCCTGGCAAAGAATTCTTCTCTCTGGTTTCCCATGGTGGAAAAGATCCCATTGCTGAGGACAAACGAATTTGCCGACTGGATCCCGTAATGACGGCAGATCCGGTCAATGGTCTCCTCCACCCGGGAGATCTCTGCGCCGTTTTCCAGAAGGATGTGGCCGGCCCGCATGGCGATCTCCATGATCTCCTGCCTGTCCCCGGCCGCAGACTCCTCCTTCGGGTCCGGCGCTCTGTTTTCTTCCAGTTTCATAGTTCTCCTCTTTCCTGCCGCCTACGGCTTACACCGGCCGCAGGGACTGTATCCCTGTTCCAGCAGTTCCTCTCTGGTTCCTTTAAATTCCTTTTTGTTCTCCGGCCCCATCTCCGCCGCGCTGGAGCAGCCGGGGACATGGAACTTCATAGTATTTGTATTGAGGATATATTCCTTCTCCTCCTGATCCGGCTTTCTTCCCTCCTGGGGAGCCGTATCTTTAGCAGTCCGGAAGGTAACCTCCGCGCCGTCGCTGGTACAGATGATATCTCCCTGGAGATCCGTCCGGTACACCGTCACGCCCGCATCGCTCAGACGGCTTAAGACCTCCTGGGTGGGATGGCCGTAGGTATTTCCGGTCCCCACAGAGATCACGCCGTACTCCGGCATCACCTCCCGAAGGAACGGATAAGAAGTGGAGCTGTCGCTTCCGTGGTGGCCCACCTTCAGGACCGTGCTCTTTAAGACTTCCCCTGTATCCAGGATGTCCTGTTCTTCTTCCCGCTCCGCATCTCCGGTGAATAAAAATGAAGTATCCCCATATACGATCCGGAGAACGATGGAGGTATTGTTGGTCTCATCCGTCTCCCGGACCGGTCCCAGGATCTTCACCTGGGCGCTTCCTAAGGAAAAGCTGTCTCCGGCCTCTGGTATGGTGATCTCTGTCCCCTGCTTTTCCAGTCCCTCCAGAAAATTTCTGAAGGCCCTGCTGTCGTACTCCGTCACCGGGGCAAGGGCCGTATCCACAGACGCATACGTAAGGGCTCCGGAGAGGCCTCCCACATGGTCCTCGTGGGCATGGGTACAGACCATATAATCCAGCTCCTCCACCTTCTGCTTTTCCAGATAGGTATAGATCACGTCCGAATCCTCAGAGTTTCCGCCGTCGATCAGCATGCTTTCCCCGTCACAGAGCACCAGGGCCGCGTCCGCCTGGCCCACATCAATGAAATGGACTTCAAGGCCGGAACCGTCCGCCGTCTGTTCCGTCGGCAGCTCTGTCCCGGCGCTGTTTCCGCAGCCGGAAATAAGTCCTGCCGCCAGCAGCATCGAAAGCAGGAGCCGGCCCCATATTTTCTTTTTGTTTCGGATCTCTTCCATTCAAATTCCTCTTTTCTTTTGTCATTCCTTCCGCAGTCAGGACTATTGTACTCTGAAAGAGAAAAAAAGGCAACCCGCCTTCCTTCCCAATCTTTTCCTCCGGAAACCTTGAAAAAAAAGCGGAATCCGCTATAATCGAAAGGAATCAATATTACGTCAGGAGATACGATCCCATGAAAATTGTATTAGAGCATCTCACAAAAAAATTTCCGGCCCGCGGGAAAAAGGGGGAAGAGGTGACAGCCGTCAGTGATTTCACCTTTGAGATCCCCGACGGCTCCCTCATCGGCCTTCTGGGGCCGTCCGGCTGCGGAAAAAGCACGGCCTTAAACCTGCTCTGCGGCCTGGAAGCTCCCACAGAGGGGAAGATCTATTTCGGGAACACCGATGTGACGGATATGCCCCCGGAGCTCAGAGGTGTTGGCATGGTGTTCCAGAATTACGCCCTGTATCCCCATCTGACTGTGCGCCAGAACATCCTGTTCCCTCTGGAAAACCTCAAAGGAAAGCAGAAGCTGTCCAAAGAAGAAATGAACCGGCGGGCAGAAAAAGCCGCTGGACTGGTACAGATCCAGGGGCTCATGGACCGGAAGCCCCGAGAGCTTTCCGGCGGCCAGCAGCAGCGGGTAGCCATCGCCAGGGCCCTGGTGAAAACGCCCAACGTGCTCCTCTTAGACGAGCCCCTGTCCAACCTGGACGCCCGCCTGCGGCTCCAGACCCGGGAGGAGATCCGGAAGATCCAGCAGGAGACCAGGGTCACCACCGTTTTCGTCACCCACGACCAGGAGGAGGCCATGAGCATCTCCGACCAGATCGTGGTCATGAAGGACGGGATCTTCATGCAGATGGGCCGCCCCCAGGAGGTGTACGACGATCCGGCCAGCCTGTTTGTGGCAAAATTCCTGGGGAACCCGCCCATCAATGTGTTTAAGGGAGAGGTGCAGAAGGAGACGCTGTGGCTTGGTGACCAGCCAGTCCTTTCTGTGAGGGGCGTTCCGGACCAGCCAGTGACCGTGGGGATCCGTCCCGAGGGCTTCATCCTCACCGAAAACGGCCCCTTTGCCGCCAGCTTAAGCCGGGTGGAGGTCATGGGCCGGGACGTGAGCGTGATCTCTGCCCATCCCTGTTCCGAAAATCCCTCGGTCCGCTCCATCATCACTGCAGAAACGCCTGTGGACCGGGACGCCGGATCCGTACATTTTTCCTTAAAGCCGTCCAAGGTGTTCCTGTTCCACAGGGAGACCGGAGCGCGGATTCCATTTTCCATCTCATAAAACACAGGGGGACTTCCTTATATGAAATATTCAGATCTAAAGCCCTGGCTGTACCTGCTTCCGGCCATCCTGTTTCTCGGCTGCTTTATGGTATATCCGCTCATAGACGTTTTCGTCTATTCCCTGGAGGAGGGCTATAACTTTGCTTCCCAGACGTATTTCGGCGTGGGAACCTACAACTATTCCTATGTGCTCCACGACCCGTATTTTCTCC
Source organism: Alitiscatomonas sp. (assembly GCF_037242085.1). Classification (NCBI taxonomy): domain Bacteria; kingdom Bacillati; phylum Bacillota; class Clostridia; order Lachnospirales; family Lachnospiraceae; genus Alitiscatomonas; species Alitiscatomonas sp. Next base: position 4,001 of record NZ_JAXXBR010000034.1, read on the forward strand.
AGGCGGTGAAAAACACCTTCCTCCTGGTGGTCATCACGGTTCCTGTGTCCACAGGCCTGGCGCTCCTCATCTCCCTGGGCTTAAGCTCCATAAAGCCCTTAAGAGACCTGTTCCAGACCATTTATTTTCTGCCCTATGTGACCAACACCCTGGCCGTAGGCCTGGTGTTCATGATCCTGTTCCAGAAAACGGAATACACCGACGGCCTTGTTAATCTGATGATCCAGTGGTTCGGCGGCCCGTCCGTGGATTTCATCGACGGCCCCTACTGGGCTAAAATGACCGTACTCTGTTTTTATACGGTCTGGGTGGTGCTTCCCTTTAAGATCCTGATCCTCACCAGCGCCCTGGCTTCGGTGAATCCGGACTATTATAAAGCGGCCCGGGTGGACGGGACCTCCCGGTTCAGGACCTTTACCAGGATCACCCTGCCCATGATCTCTCCCATGATCGTGTATCTGGTGATCACCGGCTTCATCGGGGCCTTTAAGGCGTACAGCGATGCTGTGGCTCTATTTGGCACCGATCTGAACGCTGCCGGAATGAACACCATCGTCGGGTACGTTTACGATATGCTGTACGGGGCCTCCGGCGGTTATCCGTCCTACGCCTCAGCGGCTGCCATCATCCTTTTTGCCATCGTGCTCACCATCACCTGTGTGAATCTCCTGGTGAGCCGCAGGCAGAACCAGTAACAGGAGGTCAATATGAATCATCCAAATCAGACGGATCTTGAACGGATCCGGCAGACAGAACGCAGGCGGGCTCTTGTCAGAAAAGCGCTCACCTATATGGCCCTGGCCTTATGGGCCCTTATGGTGCTGTTTCCCTTTTACTGGATGCTCTTAACCTCAGTAAAAAGCTACGGCTCCTACAACGCGGAGCGCATACCGGCGCTCTTTACCCTGTCTCCCACCTTAGAAAACTATAAGGCAGCTTTTACCGCAGTCCCTCTGGGCCGGTATCTTCTGAATACCCTGGTATTCACAGTGCTCACCACGGCCATCATGGCGGCGGTCAGCATTCTGGCGGCCTACGCCTTTGCCAGGCTGGAATTTAAGGGAAAGAATCTGGTATTTTTACTGTTTCTTTCCTTAATGATGATCCCCAATGAACTGGTGGTCATCACCAACTTCGCCACCATCACCGGCCTGGACCTCAGAAACACCTTCGCCGGTCTGATCCTGCCGTCGGTAACGTCCGTCTTTTATATTTATCTGCTGAAGGAAAACTTTGAGCAGGTGCCGGACGAATTATACAAGGCGGCCCGGGTGGACGGAACCTCCGATTTTAAATATCTATGGAAGGTCCTGATCCCCATCTGCCGCCCTACCATCGTCACCATTATCATTTTAAAGATCATTGAATGCTGGAACTCCTATGTATGGCCCCGGCTGGTCACCGATAACCCGGACCTTTTCCTGGTATCCAACGGGATCCAGGAGATCCGTGAGAACGGCTTTGGCCGCGAGAATATCCCGGCCATGATGGCGGCCGTGGTTGTGATCTCAGTGCCGCTCATTGTACTGTTCCTTGTATTCCGTAAAAAGATCATGGAAGGCGTATCGAGAGGAGGAATGAAAGGATGATCCGATGGAAACGGCTTTTTCCCCTTTTTCTGGGCGCGGCCTGTTCCGTTTTCCTGGCCGGCTGCCACGGCTCCAGGGAAACGGAGGCCTTCCAGCCGCCGGAGACCTTTGATGAAACAAAAGCATATGAGATCACCTTCTGGGCCAAAAATGACACCAACAAGCGTCAGACGGACATTTACAAAAAGGCCATTGAGGATTTCCAGGCCCTGTATCCCAATATCACTGTAAACCTGCGGCTATATACAGACTATGGAAAAATCTACAACGACGTGATCACCAATATCTCCACCGGGACCACCCCCAACGTCTGCATCACCTATCCCGACCACATCGCCACCTATCTTACCGGAGACAACGTGGTGGTTCCCCTGGACGCTCTTTCTGAGGATCCGGAATTCGGGCTGGGAGGCAGCCGTCTGAAATTTGACGGTCCTGGAAAGGAGGATCTGATCCCGGAATTTTTAAAGGAGTGTACCGTAAACGGGCGCACCTACGCCATGCCCTTCATGCGTTCCACCGAGGCCTGCTATATCAATAAGACCTATGTGGAAAAGCTGGGCTACACCCTGCCGGAGACCCTCACCTGGGATTTTATCTGGGAGGTATCCGAGGCGGCTGCCAAAAAGGATGAAAACGGAGTCTATAAGGTCAACGGACAGAAGGTGATGATCCCCTTCATCTATAAATCCACAGACAACATGATGATCCAGATGCTGAGACAGAAGGGCGCAGGCTATTCCACGCCGTCGGGGGAGATCCAGCTCTTTAACGATACCACCAGAGAGCTCCTTTCTGCCATTGCCGGCCATGCCCGGACCGGGGCCTTTTCCACCTTTAAGATCTCCAGCTATCCGGCCAACTTTCTGAATGCCGGCCAGTGCGTCTTCGCCATCGATTCCACAGCAGGAGCCACCTGGATGGGCGCCGGGGCTCCCCTTTCTGATATCGCTGAGGATGCCCGGGTGGATTTTGAAACAGAGATCATGCCCATTCCCCAGTTTGATCCGGAGCACCCGCAGATGATCTCCCAGGGACCGTCTGTATGCATCTTCAATAAAGAGGATCCGGGAGAGGTGATGGCTTCCTGGCTCTTTACCCAGTATCTGCTGACTAACCAGGTCCAGACCGCCTACGCCCGGACCGAGGGGTACGTTCCTGTGACCTCCATGGCCCAGGATTCAGCGGAATACCAGGACTATCTTTCCAGGGCCGGGGAGGATGACGATGATTTTTATAAAATAAAGATCCAGGCATCCATGCTGCTCCTTTCCAACACCGGAAATACCTTTGTAACTCCTGTGTTCAACGGCTCTGCCTCTCTCCGGGACGCAGCGGGCCAGCTCATCGAAAGCGTGACCAAATCTGTCCGGCGGAAGGAGACCGTGGACGATGCCTACATGGACCGTCTTTTTGACGATGTGGCCAGCCTTTACCATCTGGATGAAGTGAAGGCTCAGACCTCTGGAAAGACCGATCTGGGTCCTCTTCCCTGGACCGCCAGGGTCCTCGTGGGCGGTCTTATACTTTCCTGGGTACTGATCCTTCTCTGGGCCTTCCGGGATATCTTGAAAAAGAGAACACAAAATCATTGATTTTCCCGTTTTTTCAGCTATAATAGGTGGTTGGGAAATATTGTATTAAAAGGAGAGCTGATTATGAAAAAAATCACAGTAACCGCAATCGCACTTTCCATGGCTATGGCCATGACAGGCTGTTCCGGAAACAGCACCGAAACCACAGCCGCCAGCGAGGCTGAGACCACAGCCGCCGAGACTTCTGCTGCTGAGACATCTGCCGCTGAAACCTCCGCAGCCGAAACGTCTGCCGCTGAGGACGGAGAGGTTTCTGTCATGAGCTATGAGGAGTACATGGCTGCCGAGCTGGATTCCAAGGTTGTCATCGAGGCTTCCGTACAGGCAAAGCAGTCCTGGTGGGAGGACAAGGCCACCGTTTACGCCCAGGATGAGGACGGCGCATACTTCCTTTATAACATGGCCTGCTCCGAAGAGGACTATGAAAAATTAGTTCCCGGCGCAACGATCCAGGTAACCGGCTATAAGACCGAGTGGTCCGGCGAGGTGGAGATCATCGATGCCACCTTCGAATTTGTGGATGGTGAATTCATCGCTGAGCCCTTTGACGCCACAGAGCTTCTGGGCAAGGACGAGCTCATCGACCGCCAGAACCAGCTGGCCACCTTTAAGGGACTGACTGTGGAGCCCGCAGGAAAGGATGCGGACGGCAATGACGTCGCTTTCCTTTACAACTGGGATGGAAGCGGCTCTGAAGGCGACGATCTGTACTTTAACGTTTCCTATAACGGCCAGACCTATTCCTTCGTTGTAGAATCCTACCTCTGCGACGCTTCCTCTGATGTATATGCCGCTGTAAAGGCCCTGGAGATCGGCCAGACCATCGACGCCGAGGGCTTCCTTTACTGGTATGAGGGCGTAAACCCGCACATCACTTCTGTGACCGTTGCAGAATAAAAGGCGGAAGGGGCCAGTTTCCTCCCCTTTTTCCAGGAACCTGAAAAAGACCGGTACGCTCCCGGGCAGTCTCATGCCCCGGAAGGTACCGGTCTTTTTTATTCCTATCGTTCGATATACTGGATGGCCACGCACCCGGGGCCGCCCTGGGCCACGAATACAGGGCTTAGATCCATCATCTGGATCTGGATCCCTTTAAATTCTGCTTCGATCATCTCACGGATGGCTCCGGCTTCTTTGGGAGCCGCCGCATGGACGATATAAAGGAGATACCGCCCATCGATCCCTTTTTTCTTCATATGGTCCATGATCCCGGACACAGCCGCTGACATGGTACGCTTCACAAAAAATTTATCCAGACGGGTGCCGTCCTCCGTCAGCCGCATCACCGGCTTCAGCTTAAGGACTGAACCCAGAGCCGCCGCCACAGGCGTCAGCCTCCCTCCGCGCTTTAAAAATCCAAAGTCCTGGGGAATCAGAAAGGATTCCGTCTTTTCCGCCGCGCTCTTTAACCATTCCAGGATCTCGGGGATCCCCTTCCCCTCCTCCTTCATCCTCTGGGCCTTTTCCACCATATACCTGTGGGGGCCGCAAAGGGTCCGGCTGTTGAACACGGTGATCCTGTCCCGGCTTTCCACCATATCCCTGGCGCTTAAGGCACCATGATACGTCCCCGAAAGACCGTCGGCGACACAGATATTCAAAACATCCGCATCCTGGTATTTCTCATAGACCTCCACAACATCCCCGATGGGAGGCTGGGAGGACCTGGGGATCTCTCCCTTTCCAATACGCCCGTAGAACTCTTCCATATTGATCTGTAAATCCCGGCCATCCATATCTCCCACGCTGACACACAGGGGGACCACGTCAAATCCGGCCGCCTTCGCCTCTTCTTCTGTATAGAGCACAGAAGAATCCGTCACTATCTGTACCACGACAAAACCCTCCGCTTTTTGATGTGGTTTTCAAAACCACTTTTTATAGTTTGCAATATATGTCGTGATTTGTCAATAGCCTGGGGCTAAAATCTTTATAAATTTGTATCAAGCCAGCCGTGCGCAGATCTTACGGAAACAGAACGTATTTCTCGATCCGTCCATCCATCTCATACCAGATCCCGTACCAGAGATCCTCCAGGTCCGGTCCGTCCGCTGCCAGAAAGCCGCAGATAATGCTGTCCGTTTCCGGGATCTCCACCGGGCCGTATACCAGATGGTTCCCCGGGATCTCCGCTATTTTTTCCTCCACCTGCTGCCGATACTCCTCTGCCAGGGGGGCATCCAGGAATACGCCGGAGCTGCTTTGCTCCAGAAACAGGTTCGTCATATCTTCCGGAAGAGGCTCCACGGTCCCGCCATCCTCCAGATACCAGAAGATCCGGCTGTCTCCGTCCTCCTTATATGGCTCCGTCACCACAAGAGCCGAATCGCGTCCTCCCACGACCTCTGTATACCGGTCGCCCTGGACGACGATGGGGCCTGCCTCCTCCAGGGTAAAGGCCGCAGCCAGCTCGGATTTCCCATTGGCCTTCAGAAGGAAGGACAGGTACCCGAAGCTGCCGTGGAGAGAGATCTTTCCGCCGCTGACCCAGTCCAGCTCCGCCGCCGCACCATAGGCCTCTTTTTTCGCCTTCTCCAGATCCAGGACTGCCGCCGGGATTTTCTCCTCCCCGTCTCCTTCCCCAACCTTTCCCGCCAGGAAAATGGAGGTGGGGCCGTCCGCTCCCCCGATGATACTGACGGCATCCTGGGCCTTCCCGTCCGGAGCCATGAGAAAGAGTCCTGCGGCCAGAGCCGCCAGGAGCAGAGCCAGGGCGGTCATCCAGGAGCCCGGCTTCCTGTAATTTAAAATATGCCGGATCCGTTCCCTGGCGCTGCTTTCCCCAAAGGCCAGGGGAATAAGCAGGGCGCTCCTCTCCTCCTCAAACCGGAGCAGGGCCAGGGAATAAGGCTTCCGGCTTTCCTCTCCCAGCCATTCCATCACCTTCTCGTCACAGGCCATCTCCACATCCCGGCAGTACAGGAGGAAGGCCGCCCATGCCAATGGATTGAACCAGTGAATGACCAGGACTCCAAAAACAAATACCTTTGTCACATGGTCGTACCGGAGCCTGTGGGCCTGTTCGTGGGCCAGGATCAGCTCCCTTTCCTCTTTCCGCCCTTCACCGGAGCAGGCAGACGGAAGGAGGATCCTGGGCTTCCAGATCCCCAGCACCATAGGCATCTGGATCCGGTCTGTGATATATACGCGTTCCAGCCGTTTCCCCCTCACTGTACACTGGGTCTCCTCCGCCGGGACTGCATCGGAGACCCGCCGCTTCAGCAGCCCATACCGGAAAAGCCCTGTCAGAAGAAGGACTGCCATTCCGCCCAGCCACAGCCACTGGAACGCGAAGGCATAGATCTGCACCGGATCCGCAGACGTCGCTGGAGAAGGCTCCAGAAGCTGCCAGAGAAGTTCATTGACAGCCGAATCCACCGGCTCCAGTCCTGTGGACAGCTGGAGGACCGTGCCCATGCCGGGCCTTCCATCCACCTCCACAGCGGCCTGTTGGAGCGGTTCCGCCGCCGGAAACAGACTGGAAGCCGCCGGGACCGGAATGGAAAACAGCAGCCTTCCAAAGGCAGCCAGCCACAAAATGCACACATATTTTCTTGGGAACCGCCTCATCATAAGGCGCAGCGCCAGAACGACCAGGATCACAACCCCTCCCGTCAGGCTTCTGTTTAAAAGCTCCGTCATCGTGCCTACGTCAAACAGGCTCATACGCTCCCTCCCTTCTCTTCCCTATGCTCCTCCTCAGACGCGCCGTCCCCGGGAACGGCTTCCTCGATAAGCCGGTGCAGCTCCCTGGCCTCCTCAGCCGTCAGCCTGCGTCCGCTGAGGAACGCATTGAGAAAGGCCGGAAGAGAACCGCCGAAGCTCCTTTCGATCAGCTGGCTGCTCTCGGCCCTCTGTACCTGCTCCCGGCCAATCAAGGACGTGACCGTGGCATCCTCGTTCTTTACAAAGCCCTTGGCCTCCAGCTTCTTTAAAACCGTATAGCAGGTGGATTTTTTCCACTCCAGCCGCTCTCTGGCCATTTTCGCCAGCTCCGTGGACCGCACCGGCTCCGCCTCCCAGATCAGATCCATAAACCGGTATTCGCTTTCATACAATTTCAGATCTGTCATATATTCCCTCCTTACCACGGTCTATTGCAATAGTCCTTTTGTATTTTAAGTCTATCATAATAGACCTATTTGTGCAAGAAGAGAAATCTTACAGTTTTATGAACGAAAAAGGCTGCTGCAAAGGACAGGTTCATGACCCGCTTTTTGCAGCAGCCTCCAGGCTCCCCTATTCTGTGACCACCAGATAACATGCCTCTCCATAAAAGCCCCTGGCATCTCCCCGGCCGCTGTCCCACTCTACCAGGATCTCATACATCCGGTCGGGCTTGAGTTCTAACAACTCCCCAGCTTCCAGGATTGTTTCCGAAACAGGCTCTGCATCCGCTTTTCCCATGTCGGCCCTGGAGTATTCTTTTATATTCATCCAGTCGGGAACCACTGTACAGGATACTGTATATAAAACGCCTTCCATTCCCTGGTACTGCGTAAGCTCCAGCGGATCCTGCTGTGGAAACGCCTCCGTGGAAGCGGCTCCGCAGGCTGTGATCCCCTGCATTTCTCCGCCGGCTCCGCGTTTACAGTGCCATGTATAATTTTCCGGCTCCAGCTGAAGCTCCGCCAGGGTGGAGGAAAGAGAATCCTGGAGCCTCAGGACCGGCGGCTCCTGTAACGCCTGGACCGGAAGCTCAAATTCTGCCGTCAGCCCGTACTCTGTGAAGTCCCATGGCCCCCGGAAATCCATGACCGGCTTCACCAGCCGGTACTGCCCCGGTTCCAATGTTCCGTAAAGCGCTTCCCAGTCTGCCTTCCACTCCACCGGCTGGTTTTCCGGCATGGAATAGGCAATACTGTGAAAGGCCCACTGGCCATCTTCATATGGAACCGCCTCCCAGCCTGTGCCGTTCCAGACCTCCAGACTGTATTCCTCCCCAAATTCCATATTGAGCTCCGTGTGGTTCACCAGGGAAACCGCGATCCCTGTTTCTGTAACGTCCGTGATCTCCATGGTCACTCCCGGGAGGGGACCAGCCTCTGACTCTGCCTGGATCGTCTTCCCGGCGCCAGCGTCCCTGGATTCCCCAGCACTGGCAGTTTCTGTTTCCCTGTGTTCAGATGCCCCGGTTCCCAGAGTTCCGGTGTTTTCTGTCTCAGCATTTTCTTCTGCCTCAAAGAGCGCAAAGCCCCTGTCATATTTTACATACAATTTTTGCGGTTCTTCCGGATCATAGTAGATCTCCTGCCCCGGCTCCAGGTGGGTGCCGCAAAAATCCTCCGCAGGCCATTCCAGATTATTGACGGAAGCTACATTCCCCAAAAACTGCCAGCCATCCTCCCCGGGAAGATCAAAACCAGTGGCATTGTACAGGTACAGGGAGCCATCATAAAAGACGGAGATCCGCTGTACCTCTTCAGAAGCGTATCCGGTGGGGGCAAGGGTATCTGGTTCCGATGGTGTCCCGGCAGGAGCCTGGCATCCTGACAGAAGCAGACAGGAAAGTCCAAAAAACATAAATATCCTTTTTATCACAATATCGCCGCCTTTCTTTTTGAATCAGATGTCTTTCACCGTTTCCCATGCAGTTCTGCGATCCTTTCATAAAAACAGCTCTATCCTGATCCATGTTCTGGCTTTTTTCCATAGACCGCACCTCCGCCATTTTAAGACTGGGACATCAGACACTCTGCAATGTAATGATATGCCAGCACAGCAAAGGCAGGCATGATGATCCTATATGCCAGAACATTGATAACGGTAAAATCGTAAGTGTTGGATGCCTTATCCTGCATCCAAACAAAAACGCAGAATTTTCTGTATATTTGTAGTATATCACAAAATCTCTTCCAAAGCCTTTATTTATCCTTACAATATAATGAAAAACAAAAAATTTGCAGCTTGTTTTTCCTTCCCGCTTTGTTCCATGAATTTTTACAGCAGAAAAAAGAAAACCACGGTCAGCCAGTTTTTCCCGGCTGTCCGTGGTCTTTCCAATATTCCTACGCCTCGTCCACCGCCCTAGCGATGTCCGTCCTGTAATATTTGTTGGCAAAGGAGATCTCCTCCACTGCCTTATATGCGTTTTCTCTGGCTTCCTTCACAGTGGCTCCGTTGGCAGTCACGCCCAGTACCCGGCCGCCGTTGGTGACGATCTGGCCCTGGCCGTTGAACTTCGTACCGGAGTGGAATACATAGTAATCCTCTTTGTCCCTGAACTTCTCCAGGCCGTCGATCACAAATCCCTTCTCATAAGAAACGGGATATCCGTCGGAGGCCAGGATCACGCAGACGGTGGCCCGGTCGTTATCGAATTTCAGATCGATCTGGTCCAGGGTCCCGTCAATGCAGGCCTCAAATACATCCACAATGTCGTTTTCCAGTCTGGGCAGCACCACCTGGGCCTCCGGATCTCCGAAGCGGGCATTGTATTCCAGTACCTTGGGGCCGTTTTCCGTCAGCATCAGACCGAAGAAGATCACGCCCTTAAAGGGACGGCCTTCGGCCTTCATGGCGTCCACCGTAGGCTGGTAAATATGTTCCTGACAGTAGGCGTCCACCTCCTTCGTATAGAAGGGGCTGGGGGAGTAGTTTCCCATACCGCCGGTGTTTAATCCCTGGTCTCCGTCCCTGGCCCGCTTGTGGTCCTGGGCGGAGCTCATGATCTTCACTGTATTTCCATCCACAAAGGAAAGGACGGAAACCTCCCGGCCTGTCATGAATTCTTCGACTACGATCTCGTTTCCCGCAGAGCCGAACTTTTTATCCATCATCAGCTCACGGACTCCGGCCCTGGCCTCAGAAAGGTCCTGGCAGATCAGCACGCCCTTTCCCAGGGCCAGCCCGTCGGCCTTTAATACAATAGGCATTTTGGCGGTCTCCAGGTATGCCAGCGCCGCCTCTGGATCCGTAAAGGTCTCATAAGCCGCCGTAGGGATCCCGTATTTTTTCATGAGGTTTTTGGAGAACGCCTTGGAGCCCTCCAGAATGGCCGCTGCCTTGTTGGGGCCGAATACCCGCAGTCCAGCCTCCTGGAAGGCGTCCACGATACCGCCCACCAGGGGATCGTCCATGCCGATCACCGTCAGATCGATCTCCTTTTCTTTGGCAAAGGCCACCAGCTTTTCAAACTCCATGGGCTTGATATCCACGCACTCCGCCACCTGGGAGATCCCGGCGTTTCCCGGTGCGCAGTAGATCTTATCCACCCGGCGGCTCTGGGCCGTCTTCCAGGCAATGGCGTGCTCTCTTCCGCCGCTTCCTACGATCAGAACTTTCATTTTCCTCTCCTCCTGTAAACAAGGGCTGCGATCTTTCTATATCTGTCCGTTGGCGATCATATCAATGGCTCTTGGGAGGATCACCCACTCGGCCTCCTCCATGACCCGCCGCTGCAAAAGCTCCGGCGTATCCCCCGGCTTTACCTCCACTGCCTTCTGTAAAAGGATGGGGCCGGAATCCATGCCCTCGTCCACGAAATGGACGGTAGCTCCTGTGAGCTTCACGCCCCTGGCCAGGGCAGCCTCATGGACCTTTAACCCATAATAGCCCACGCCGCAGAAGGACGGGATCAGGGACGGATGGATATTGATGATCTTATTCCTGTACTTTGCGATCATGGCCTCCGGGATCTTTACCAGGAAGCCTGCCAGGACCACCAGGTCCAGGTCATAGGAATCCACCTTTGCCACCAGGGCCTCGTTAAAGGAAGCCCGGTCCGGAAAATCCTTCGGTGAGATGCACTCTGCCGGGATCCCATGGTTCCTGGCCCGCTCCAGGGCGTATGCACCCGGGTTATTGCTGATGACAGCCGCAACCTCTGCATTGGTGATCTTTCCCTGGTCCATGGCATCCAGGATGGCCTGGAGATTGGTCCCTCCTCCGGAAACCAGCACCCCGACTCTTAGCATAAGGTCACTCCCTTTTCGCCTGCCTCAATGGAACCGATGATATACGGCGTATCGCCTGCTGCCCGCATGGCCTCCATGGCCTTTTCAGCGTCAGCCGGATCCACGGCAACGATCATGCCGATCCCCATATTAAAGGTATTGTACATCATCTGCTCCTCGATCTGGCCCTTTTTCTGCATCATTCCGAAAATAGGCGGTACAGGATAGCTGTCCTTTCTGATCACAGCATGAACGCCGTCCTTTAACATACGGGGAACGTTCTCATAAAATCCGCCGCCTGTGATGTGGCTGCACGCCTTTACAGTCACGCCGGCATTTTTCACATTCTTTAATGCTTTTACATAGATCCTGGTGGGAGCCAGCAGTGTCTCACCCAGGGTCTTTCCCAGCTCGTCGTAATATGTATCCAGGCCCTCGCGGTCCATTTCCTTCTCAAACACCTTTCTCACCAGAGAGAAGCCATTGGAATGAACGCCTGTGGAGGCCATGCCGATGAGAACGTCTCCGGCAGCCAGGTTCTCGCCTGTGATCATTTCCTTCTTATCGCAGACACCCACAGCAAAACCGGCCAGATCGTACTCGTCCTCTGCCATGAGGCCAGGATGCTCCGCAGTCTCTCCGCCGATCAGAGCAGCTTCCGACTGGAGGCAGCCCTCGGCCACGCCCTTAACGATATCCGCGATCTTTTCCGGATAATTCTTGCCGCATGCAATATAATCCAGGAAGAATAAGGGCTCTCCGCCTGCACAGGCAATGTCGTTGACGCACATGGCAACGGCGTCGATACCGATGGTATCGTGCTTATCCATGATCATGGAAAGCTTCACCTTTGTTCCGCAGCCGTCTGTACCGGAAAGCAGCACCGGCTCCTCCATCTCTTTGATCTTCGCCAGGGAAAAGGCGCCGGAAAAGCCTCCGAGACCGCCTAAAACCTCTTCACGCATGGTCTTCTTCACATGCGCCTTCATTAATTCCACAGATTTATAACCAGCTTCAATATCTACTCCGGCTTTCTTGTAATCCATACTTTCCTCCTAAAATCCAGGGTTTTCGTTTGTGTTTCTGTTTTGTGCGCCTTATTTCTTCATGGACGCCAGATACTCTTTGTATCCGGTCTTGTCTAACTTCTCCGCTTTTCCTACGACTTCGTTTTTCATCTTTTCAGAGTATGCCTTTAACCGGGAAAGGAGCTCCGGATCAGAGGCAGCCAGGATCTTCGCTGCCAGGATCCCTGCGTTCTTTCCTCCGTTGATGGCAACCGTGGCCACCGGGATGCCGGAGGGCATCTGGACAATGGAATAAAGGGAGTCCACGCCGCCCAGATCAGACGTTTTCATGGGGATGCCGATGACCGGCATGGGGAACAGGGCTGCACACATGCCCGGCAAATGGGCTGCCTTCCCGGCTCCGGCGATGATCACCTTTACTCCCCGCTCCTCGGCGGTCTTTGCATAATCAAAGAAAATATCCGGCTCCCTATGGGCGGAAATTATGGTCATTTCAAAATCGATCCCCATCTCTTCCAGGAAGTCTGCGGCCTGGGCCATTACCGGCATATCCGAATCGCTTCCCATTACAATGCTTACTTTTGCCATTGTCAACACTCCTTCATAGGTAGATGATTATTAATAAGTAATTCTAATAAAAGCTAGTAAGATGAATCATTCTTCTTATGAATCATAATACTAGCTTTTTATTTACCTGTCAAGTGCCTGGTTCAACTCTTCTGTTCCAGGGAGCACAAAACGGCCGTCCTTTATGATTGGGACCCGGGTTCCGCCAGGCTCCACGACGGTGATGCTGCCCAGCTCCTTATAGGGGATGGTGATGTCCTTATGGACACCGAAATATGCCCGGGAAACATCCTCCTTCCTTAAGATGGAGATCTCGTTGTCCCTGGCAGTCATCTCCTTGCCGTCGGGATTATACATGGGGCTGTCCTCAGACCAGCTATAACAGGTGTCTCCCACAGCAAAATGGGGGCCCATTTTCTCCACGATCAGGATCGGCAGCCGGTCTGTGATCCCGAACCGCTCGGCCATGGCGTAAGCCGTGGTATTGGTGCCGATGGCAAATTCTCCCATGGGAAGGGTCTCATGCTGGTTCATGATCTCCTGGACCACCAGCCGTCTTCCTGCCTCGGCGGCTTCCTTTTTTTCCTGCTCTCCGGCCAGGGGCAAAAGCTCCTCCAGGAAGTTGCCGCAGGATACGGAGGTCACCCGTCCCTCCTTAAATTCCATGGTCAGATCCTTAAACTGGATGCCGCTGATATAAACGCTTCCCACATGCAGGAGCCCTTCCGTTCCAGAAAGCCTCGGAGATGTAAACACCTCTCCCAGAGGGATGTTTACATCAGCCACGCAGTTTTCAAACCGGGTCTGAGAGGCCGGATCGGAAAGCTCCGCCAGATCGATGCGGAGGTTCGTCCGGTTCGTTCCGTTTCCCAGGACCTCCACGTACTCCGCCCGGTCCAGGGCGTCGATGATGTGCTGCTGGATCTTCTGATATTTTACGTAATCCAGGGTATTGATGTCGATGGTCTCCTTAAAGATCTCCTCAAAGTCTGGTCCGATGGAAGGCAGCGGAAAGGCGATGATCGTAAAGCTGGTCTCGTCGCCCGGGATATACTGGTTCACCACCGGCATGGACAGATTCCTGTATTCCAGGAACAGCCTCTGCTGCTTTTCTGTGAAGGACCAGGCCTCTTCCTTATTGACCGGAGAAAAGCTTTCCTCTCCAAAGGTCTCCACCACAGCCGGTCCGGCGTATTCTGCGGCTTCCTTTTTGTACTGCTCATAGGCAGTCTTTAAAACGGAAAGCTTCCGGTCCCGGAACGCCTTATCATAATAAACGGCGCTGTCATACCTGTGGTCATAGTCATACTGCTTATTGGGCGAAGAGGAGGTGTATCCCGCTCTTCCTGCCGGGTTTTTATTGACGCTGTCCACGGCCGCCCGCATGAAGATCACAGAAAGCCCATGGGCCTCAAAATTTTTCACAGCCTGGCGGATCATCCGCTCGAATCCCAGGGGATAACGGATCAGCACGGTCTTTTTCTTTGAAAGATCGCGGCCCATGACGGCAAATCCCCGGATATATCCGTCAGTATACGTATCCGCCATGCAGCGGATGGTCTCCTCCGGAAGACGGTTCAGGAAACTGGCTGTCTGGAGCTCCTGCTCTGAAATATACTCGCCGAACCGGTACAGGTACGACAGATCCGAAAGATCACTTTCCATGATGATCTTCTTTGCAAAGTCCAGGGACGGGTCCAGGCATTCCCGGATCCGGTATGTTAAGGTCACGTCACAGTAATCGCTGACGCACCAGTACAGAACGTCCTTCACTTCCCTTTCTGTGGGAACGCCCTCCTCGAACAGATTATAGATTTCGATCAGGGCCTCGTTTCCGATGACCATTTCCAGCATCCGTCCCTCAAAGGCGTAGGCGATATCGCCCCGGATCTCGGCGTACAGGAAGCAGAGCAGCCTCCCCAGCTCCTTTCCCAGCCGGCTCACCGCCCAGGCCGGGTTTCCGTAGCTCGTCTCATACCGTTCCCTCCGGATATCTTCATAGAGCTTTTCATTGAGCTCCTTAAGCTCCTCTCCGGTCCAGGAACCAAAGGTCCCTTCCTCTACTGCCTCCATGACCCTGCCGCAGAGCCCGATGAACCGGGACATGGCCGTAAAGAAATCCCTGTACGGCTCCGTTACCGTCTGCTCCTCCTGAAATTTAAGGATCCGCGCCATGGAAAGCTCATACCGCTCTCTGATCAGCTGCTGTTCCATTTTTCCCTCCATTTTCCGCCCTGCCCGGCTCCAGGCCGGACCGGCTTCCCATTATTTTACAATATACCCGTTTACAGGGCTATAAAGATCACCGCCAGCCACAGGATCACCAGGATCCCTGCGGCTATGAGGCTGGCCTTTGCCAGTATATAATTCTTTTCCTTCTCTAAAAAAGAAAAGATCCCATAGACCAGGGATGAGGCCGCTGTCAGGATGCTGCAGAATCCCAGCGCGGCCGCCACCAGCGGCGCATTCCCCCCGGTCACATACCCCAGGGCCAGGGCGGCGGCTCCAAAGAGAAGGGAGACCGCCGCCAGCCCCGCTGCCACAAGGCTGGCCTTTGCCAGGGGCTTTTTTATATACGATACTTTATTTCCGATACGCTGCACTATATCTTCTCCATATCTTTCTGGCTCCGCAGAAGGTCAGATACCCTGCCAGAGCTCCGATGGTATTTAAAAGCAGGTCGTCCACGTCAAAGCTTCCCACCCGGAAGACCAGCTGGGTCGTCTCAATACAGAGGCTGAACACCGCTCCCAGAAGGGTCGTGGTGTACCAGCGGTCCACCCGGCTCCATATCTCCGGAAGGAAGAACCCAAATGGCATGAACGCCGCCATGTTTCCGACAATATTTAAAAATACGGCTCTCCAGCCCAGCACATCCGCATGGGTCAGAAAGCGCCTGATCTCCTTTAATGGGGTCAGATTATAGCTGTAACCGGCCCGTATGCCGGGAGTCCGCCCCATCTCCTCCGCAAAAATCAAAAAATACGTCAGCAGCACCAGATATAGGACAAAAAATAGGAAGCCCAGCTTCCGGTGCCTTTCATTCTTAATAAAAAAATCCACGTTTTATTCCAAACAGACCCTGGGCCTGATACTTTCTATATTATTGTTTCCATCTGACAATTTCCGATTTGTCCCTTTTTGCACAGATAAGATGCCGTCCCCAGGACAGCATCTTATCTGGTGTACCTTATGATTAAAATGTGATCTCTGATTTTCTCTTAAGGAGCAGAGCGCCGTTTATAATGGCGATGATGCCTGCTGCCAGGCCCACAGAAGCGACTACGATCCCGACGGCAATGCTGGCGGCGCCTGTATTGCGCATGGTCTTATAGATTCTTTCCATGACGTATCCTCCTCTATTTTACACCATACTGCTCATAGTATGCATCGATGGCAGCCTTTAATGTGTCGTCGATCACAACTTTTCCTTTATACTCTCTGTTGTAAAGGTGCTCCACCACTTCCTTCATGGTCACGATGGCCGTGGTCTTGAAGCCGTACTTTTCCTGGATCTCTGTAAGGGCAGATTTTTCTCCCTTTCCTCTTTCGCAGCGGTCCACAGAAACCACCAGTCCCAGAACGTCCACATTCCCCTGGGCCTTGATGATCGGAAGAGTCTCCTCGATGGAGGTTCCCGCTGTGGTCACATCCTCGATGATGACTACCTTATCGCCATCGGCAATGGGGCTTCCTAAGAGGATCCCCTTATCGCCATGGTCCTTTACCTCTTTTCTGTTGGAGCAGTATTTGATATCTGCGTCAAAATGCTCGCTTAAGGCCATGCTGGCAGCAACGGTCAGGGGGATTCCCTTGTAAGCCGGTCCGAACAGCACGTCAAACTCTGTTCCAAAGGTATTCTGGATGGCCTTTGCATAATACTCTCCCAGCTTTCTTAACTGGGCGCCGGTGCGGTAAAAGCCTGTGTTCACGAAGAACGGGGTCTTTCTTCCGCTCTTTGTTACGAAATCACCAAACTTTAAAACGCCGCAGTCCACCATAAATTCAATAAATTCCTGCTTATATTTTTCCATTTTCCGAATCCTTTCTCTGTTTTGCGGATGCGGGACACTGGCCCTAACGGACCGCCCCGATCAGCTCATTGATATCTTCCACTCCGTACTTTTTCATGTACGCTTCGATCCCGTCCACGATCTCTGCCGTTGTGCAGGGGTTCACGAAGTTGGCCGTTCCCACTGCCACGGCTGTGGCTCCGGCCAGGATAAATTCCAGGGCATCGTCAGCAGTCATGATGCCGCCCATGCCGATCACCGGGATCTTCACTGCCTGGGCTGCCTGGTACACCATACGCACCGCCACCGGCTTCACCGCCGGACCGGACATTCCGCCGGTCTTATTGGCCAGGGCAAAGGTCCTCCGGTTGATATCGATCTTCATTCCCGTAATGGTATTGATCAGGGATACCACGTCGGCTCCTCCTGCCTCCACAGCCTTTGCCATTTCGGAAATATCCGTCACATTGGGAGAAAGCTTCATGATCACCGGCTGCTTTGCCACTTTTTTAATGGCGGCTGTGATATCCTCCGCCACCTTCGGATCCTGTCCAAAGGCCAGGGCTCCGGCTTTTACGTTGGGACAGGAGATGTTGATCTCCAGCATGTCCACATCCGTCTCGCCCAGGCGCTCCACCACGTCCAGATAATCTTCCTTTGTTTTTCCGCAGACATTTACGATGATCTTCGTATCATACTGCTTTAAAAACGGGATATCCCGCTCGATAAATACGTCCACGCCCGGTCCCTGAAGGCCGATGGCGTTTAACATGCCGCCGTATACCTCTGTCACCCTGGGCGTCGGATTTCCCGGCCAGGGTACGTTGGCGATCCCCTTGGTCACCACGGCTCCCAGACGGTTCAGATCCACCATCTCGCCGTATTCCATACCGGACCCGAAGGTACCGGAGCAGGTCATCACCGGATTCTTAAGCTGGACTCCGGCTAAATTCACCTTTGTGTTCATGCTTAATCCTCCTTTACTTTTACCGTTCCGCACATACAGCCGCCGGCGATCCGCTCCCTCTGCTCCTCAGAGGAAAGCAGCTCCACCTCATCCGCTAAGAATACGGGGCCGTCCTTGCAGACTCTCTTGTTTTTCACGTTGCTGTGCTCGTCCACGTCCTTACTGTGACACACGCAGCCCAGACATGCGCCGATGCCGCAGGCCATCTTCTCCTCCAGGGAGATCCAGCACTCGATGCCGTTTTCTGCTGCATACGCCTTAAGGGCCTTTAACATGGGCGTAGGACCGCAGGCATAGATCACATCGGCCTTTAAGCTGCCCGCCCGGATGGCATCGATGACGTTTCCTTTCGTTCCGACGCTTCCATCCTCAGAGGCGATGACCACCTCTGCGTATTTTCCGATCTCATCTGCCAGGAAGGTCTCCGCATCCCGGTAACCTAAAACGGCGGTCTTTTCGCATTCTAAGTTCTTTGCCAGCTCTAACATCGGCGGGATCCCGATGCCTCCTCCGATAAGAAAGGCCTTCTTATCCTTTAACGGAAACCCGTTTCCCAGAGGACCCATGATGTCCAGCGTATCCCCGGCCTGGTATCTGGAAAACTCCAGAGTCCCGGCTCCGGCGATCCTGTACACGATGCGCAGTCTTCCCTTTTCCTTATCAGCTTCACAGATACTGATGGGCCGCGGTAAAAGTTTTGAGGGGTCGTTGGTGTAGACTGCGATGAACTGGCCGGGTCTGGACGCCTCCGCCATTTCTGGCGCGTCCAGCCACATGCTGAAGATCCCCTCCGCCAGCTTCTCCTGGCTTACGATTGCTGCTCTCACTTTTTTCTGTGCCATGGCTTCCTCCTTAGAGAACGCTGTTGATATCAGCGATCATGTCCATAACTGCCTGTCTGGACGCCTCTGCGAAATGCTCCGGGCCGAACTTGGCGTATTTTTCCTGCTTGTAAGCCGCAATGATGCCGCGGGAGGAGTTGACCACCGCGCCGAGTCCGTCTTCATTGAAGCAGTTGGCCAGATCCTTTGCCGTGCCGCCCTGGGCGCCGTAGCCGGGCACCAGGAAGTAGGTATGGGGCATCAGCTTTCTTAAGATCTTGCTCATTTCCGGATAGGTGGCTCCCACAACGGCTCCCACATTGCTGTATGTACCGTCCATGCAGTCAGCTCCCCACTCTACGACCTTTTCAGCCACCAGCTCGTACAGCGGCCTTCCGTCGATGAGGCGGTCCTGGAACTCGCCGCTGGAGGGATTGGAGGTCTTTACAAGGACGAACAGTCCGCGGTCCTCTTCCCGGCACACGTCCACGAAGGGCTTTACGCCGTCGGTTCCCAGATACGGGTTCACAGTGATAAAATCAGTATCAAAACCGGAGCATACATTGCTGCCGACCTTTACCTTTCCCAGATGTCCCACCGCATAGGCAGAGGACGTGGAGCCGATATCGCCGCGCTTTACGTCTCCGATCACCAGAAGTCCCTTTTTCTTGCAGTATTCCACGGTTCTGGCATATATTTTAAGTCCCTCAATGCCAAACTGCTCATACATGGCAATCTGGGGTTTCACTGAGGGAATCAGATCATAGGTGCTGTCAACGATTTCTTTATTGAACTGCCATACGGCTTCCGCAGCTCCTTCTAATGTCTCTCCAAACTCCTTAAACGCGTTCTGGACGATGTGAGACGGAATGTAGCTTAACATCGGGTCAAGACCAACACAGATAGGCGCCTTTGTTTTCTGAATCTTCTGTACCAGCTGACTAATCATAATTTCCTCCTTCAATGCAGTTCCATTTCCTGTATTTCTATTTCCTATAAAACCTTATTCTTATAGATTTTAGCATAAGAAAGAACGGCTTTCAAGCCCCAAGTGAAAAGATTTGGGGCTTGAAAAAAGGGAGTTTCCATGATCATTCCAGGGATCCCAGCAGAGACTCAAACACATCCAGAGCAGCGTTTACCACTCCCGGCCCCTCCATATCAAGGCCGCAGAGCTTTAAAAGCTCTGTGGGCTTCATGGAGGATCCGCCCTTTAAAAAGTTAAAATAGCCCTCCAGGGCATTTTTATCTCCGTCGAAGATCCTCTGGCCGATGGTAACGGCAGCGGCAAAGGCCGTGGCGTACTGGTACACGTAGAAAGTATAGTAAAAATGGGGGATCCGTGCCCACTCCACGTCGATCTCCGGATCCACGCACATATCCGGGCCAAAATATTTTTCATTGAGCCCGTGATAAAGAGAGCAGAGAGCATCCGCAGTCAGAGGGATGCCGTCCCGGCACATCTTATGGGTCTCCCACTCAAATTCGGCAAACATGGTCTGGCGGAACATCACGGAGCGGAACCGGTCCAGAAGCTGGAAGATCAGGGATTCCTTCTCCTCCCTGGTCCCTGCCTGGCGGATCATGTGCTGGAACAGGATCACCTCGTTGCAGGTGGACGCCACCTCCGCTACAAAAATGGTATACCCGGCGTAGGCCGGCGGCTGGGCGTGATCCGAATACCAGGAATGGAGGGAGTGGCCCATCTCATGGGCCAGGGTAAGGACCGAATCCAGGCTGTCCGTATAGCTCATGAGCACATAGGGATGACAGCCGTATACATGACGGGAGTATCCGCCGCTCCTCTTTCCCTGGTTTTCGTAGACATCGATCCACCGGCTGGAAAAGCCCGTTTCCAAAAGCTTCCCATACTCCTCTCCCAGAGGCTTTAACCCCTCCAGGATCAGCCTTTTCCCCTCCTCATAGGGATACCTCTTATCCGTCCCTCCGGCCAGGGGGACAAACAGGTCGTACATATGGAGCTCTGGAAGGCCCAGCCGTTCCTTTCTCAGCCTCACATACCTGTGCAGGGCCGGAAGCCGGCTTCCAATGGTCTCCAGAAGGCTGTCGTAGACCTGCTCCGGCACCTCGTTGGCCGCCAGGGACATTTCCCGGCTGGAGCTGTAATTTCTCGCCCTGGCCGTAAAGCAGGCCTGCTTTACATGGCCCTCATAGGCTGCTGCCAGCGTATTGGAAAACTGGCGGTAGCTGCTGTAATAACTATGAAAGACTGCCTGCCTCAGACTCCGGTCCCAGCTTTCCATCAGCGTTCCATAGGAGCCGTGGGTCACAGGGATCTCCTCTCCGTCTCCCCCACGGACTGCCTGGAAGCGGACATCCGCATTATTGAACATGGTAAAGATCGCAGAAGGAGCCGCCGCCGTCTGGCCAAAGCCCGCCAGGAGCCGTTCCTCCCTTTCGCCCAGCATATGCTCCTTCCTGGCCAGGATCCGCTCCAGATACAGCCGGTACCCGGAAAGCGCTCCGTCTTCCAGGAAGCCCTTCATGACCGGTTCCGGTATCCCAAGGAGCTCCGGCTCTGAAAAGGAGGATGCCTCCATGGCCCGGGATAAAAGAAGCTGCGCCCGGGATAAAAGGGCCTGGGAAGCGCTCTGGGACGTATCCTCGTCTCTTTTCTGGATGGCGTAAGCCAGAAGCCTGGAAAATTTCAGATCCATGGCCACATCGTGATCCAGGTACTCCTTCAGCACAGCCGCGTCCTCCCCTAAACGGCCCTTAAAACCCTCATACCGTCCGATCCCGCTTTCCAGCTCTGAAAAAAGCTCCTCCAGCGCTTTCTCCGTAGGGATCAGATCCCGCAGATCCCACTGGAACTGCGGATCCATCTCACTGCGTTTTTTTAATGCCTCTGCCATAAAAACTCTCCTTTCCTCCCGGACATGCCTCCCGGCTCCGGGGCTTTCTTATCCGATCAGTCCCGCCATCAGGGGAACGGCGATCACGGTCATCAGTCCTGCCACGGCAATGGAAAGGCTGCTCATGGCGCCCTCCACTTCTCCCAGCTCCAGGGCCTTGGAGGTCCCAATGGCATGGGCCGCCGTTCCCAGGGCCAGTCCCTTTGCAATGGGCTCCCGGATCCCCACCAGCTTAAACCAGCCTTCTGCCACGATGTTCCCCAGGATGCCGGTAAATATGATGCTGACGATGGTGATGGTCACGATGCCTCCGGCCTCCTCCGCCACGCCCATACCGATGGCTGTGGTGATGGATTTGGGAAGCAGGGATACATAATGCACATGCTCCAGACGGAACACCAGGGACATGGCAAAAATGCTCAGGACGCTTCCTGCCACTCCGGTGGTGATGCCGCAGAGAACAGCGGCAAGGTTTTTCTTTAAAAGCTCCAGCTGCTTATAAAGGGGGATCGCCAGACAGACCGTGGCCGGTGTCAGAAAATAGCTGATGTAGGACGCCCCCTGGTTATAATCCCCGTAAGAGATCCCTGTGGCCTTTAAAAGGGCCATCACCAGAAGGATCGCTACCAGAAGGGGGTTCAGAATGGCCCACCCCAGTTTTTTCTTTAAGGCCATGCCCACAAGATAGGCGGCCACGCTTACAAACATCCCAAAATATAACGGCATCTAGTTCTCCTCCTTTTTCTGTCGTCTGATGATCCACTCTGCCGATTTTCCCGTCACCGTCATGACGACCAGCGTAGAAACCACGGTGATGACGAAAAAGGGGACCAGGATGGCCTTCAGTTCGTCAAATTTCTCAATGAGGCCCACTGCTGACGGAATGAACATCAGAGGCATCAGATCCAGCAGCAGATTGCCGGTGGCCTGGACGTCCTGAAGCTTCACCGCCCCGGAGCATAAAAGCCCAAGAAGGATGAACAGGCCGTAAACTCCTGCAGGCACCGGAAACGGGATCCACTGGTTCAAGAGCTCGCCGGTCATAGTGATCCCAAAGATAATGGCGATTTCTTTCAGATATTTCATAATTATTCTCCTCTCCTTATGAATGTCCCCATTTTAGCACCGTCTGTCTCTCCGGGCAACAAATTATACAGAATTTTCCGCATTTTCTTCCGGCCTTCTTGCATTTCCATCTGATACCTGTTACTATCTGAGATACTGGATCCGGGAATCAAGGGACAAAACAGGCCATTGTCCTGACCCGGATCGGACTATACCAGGAGGATTCTTCTATGGATATCACCATTTCTTCCAGCCTGACACCCAGAGAAAAGGATAAAATTTTCCTTCTTCTGGACGCATGCTATAAAAAAGAGCCCGTTTCCCTGACCTTTCCCACGGAGGAAGCCGATCATTATCTTCTTGCCTGGGAAAACGGCCGTCTCCTGTGCGTAGCCGCGCTTTTAAAGGAGGACGAGACCGTTTATGAATGCACCGCCTTCACCCGGCCGGACTGCCGGAGAAACGGCATCTTTGGAGCCGTTCTTGAAAAGGGCCTTTCCCTTCTTCCGGAGGATACGGAGCTTTTATTCTATGTAGACAAAAAAAGCCCCGATGCCCTGGAGGCCGTAACGGCCCTGGGCGCAGAGCTTCTTTCTGACGAACATATGATGGAGCTGGCATCAGATGCCGTCTCTGCCATGAAAGGCATGGGAAAAACGGGAGACCTGACGGTCACAGAGGCCATGGAGGGAGAACAGGCCATCCTGGTCTTTTCTGACGCCCACGGCTCTCTGAACATCTCCCTTTACGGCACCCACTATTACCTGTACGGCTTTGAGATCCGGGAGGGCCAGAGGGGGAAGGGCTTCGGGACCAGCCTGCTTATAAAGGTTCTGTCCTTCCTGGCAGAACGGGAGCCTCTTCCAGTGACGCTCCAGGTATCCGGCTCCAACGGCCCGGCCCTTTCCCTGTATAAAAAAACAGGGTTCCGCATCACCGAAACCCTGTCCCGTTATCTGTACTAAGCTTTGGACATCCAGCCATTTGGCCTATTGGCCGCACCGGCCTGCCAGACGGCTGTTAATCCTTGTCAAACTGCAGGAGCCTGGACGGATCTGCCCGGTTCTCGATCTTCTGCCGGATGGACTGCATCTTTAAGTCCGTCTGGGCAATGATCTCCGCGCACTCCTTTAATTCCTCGCTGATCTCGCCCGAGTCGTCCAGATCCTTTTTATACTTCATCTGGTGGTCCAGGCTGGCCCAGAAGTCCATGGCCATGGTACGGATCTGGACCTCCACCCGCATCTTCTCCTTCCGGTCGGAAAAGAATACGGGGATCTCAATGATCATATGGTAGCTGCGGTAGCCGTTGACCTTGGGACAGCGGATATAGTCCTTTACCATAAGAACGTTCACATCGTCCTGGCGGGCCAGCATCTCAGCCACCACATAAATATCGTCGATGAAGGAGCAGATCACCCGGATCCCGGCCACATCGTAAAGGTTTTCCGCCACCGACTGGACGCTCACCGGATATCCCCGGCGTTTCAGCTTTTCCAGGATGCTTAACGGCTTCTTCACCCTGGATTTGATCATCTGGATGGGATTTCTCTGGTAGCGCACCGCCAGATCGTCGTTGAGCACCTCCAGCTTGGTCTTCACCTCCCGGATGGCACAGGTATACATCATCATCATCTCCCGGAACTGGAGCGCCTCATTGAGAAAGCTGTCCGGGATATCCACGGTCATAGGAGCATTTACGGCAGACTGTACCAGGCCGCCGCTGGGATTCATAGTAATATTCATTTATTTATGTACCTCACTGATCTCATTGGAATTTTCTTTTCTTCATTATACATGATATGGGATGGCTTCTCAATGAAAGAATACTTAATTTTCTCTAAATAAAAATGTCAACATTAAATTCGACATTTTTTCATGTTTTTATCGTTTTGCCGTT
>NZ_JAXXBR010000126.1:0-27526 GCF_037242085.1 Alitiscatomonas sp.
AACAAGGACGGCGACTATGTGACAGAGGAATTCTTAAACTATGTGAAGCCGCTGATCCAGGGTGATGTGCCGCCGATCATGGTGGACGGAATCCCGAGACATCTGTATCACAACGATAAGTGGTAAAGAAAAAAGAACAGCCACACCTTAACTGGTGCAGCTGTTCTTTTTTATGTAGATGAGACAGGATCGTCTTATTTCTTATGGTCTTCAGTCATGAACTTTCTGTAATTGGGATCGATGTTGTACTTCTTCATGTAGTACTTATGAAGAACGATCTGTAAGAAGTACAGGGCAACGATACCGATCGGGATCAGCACGAACGGTGAGATTCTTGTGAAGCCGAAGATCACGTACAGGACTGCGATCACGGAGATAACGGTTACAGCATACGGAACCTGGGTTCCTACGTGTTCGATATGGTCAGCACCGGAGAAGATGGAGGCCATAACGGTGGTATCGGATACAGGTGAGCAGTGGTCGCCGAAGATAGCGCCGGAAACAACTGCGCCAGTCATACCGGTGGAGAATGTGATATCGCCGGTGATGGCGTATCCAAGCTGGATCGCAAGAGGAGTCATGATAGCCATGGTTCCCCAGGAAGTACCAGTTGCGAAAGCAACCAGACAGGAACATACAAGCACCAGTAACGGAAGGAGACCGGTGGGGATGTTCTCTCCTACATAAGTAGCTACGAAATCGCCAAGGCCCATGCTCTTTGTTACGGAGCCCAGGGACCATGCAAGAACGAGGATCGCACCTGTCATAGCCATCAGCTTGAAGCCGTCAACGATGGTAGTCATGGTCTCTTCAAAGGTCATGATCCTGGTAGCCAGTGCCAGCACGACACCAGTAACAGCCATACCGAAAGAGCCCCAGTACAGAGCCTTCTGTGCGTCGCAGGCGTCAAGGATCGCCATGATATCGGAGCCGGTACGGTCCGGATTGGTAAGACCAGTGTAAAGGATACCGGAGATGATGATAACGAATGCTACAACGATGGGAAGAACGAAGCACATAACCATAGGTTTGGTCTTTTTCGCTTCGCCAAGCTCGCTTCCAACGTCTAACATCGGTTTTGCAGTGGGGCTGGTGAACTGACCGGTGGTAAGAGCACGAACCTCAGCCTTTAACATGGGGCCGTAGTCTCTTCCTGTGTACATCATCATACCTACGAAGATCAGGGTGAAGATGGAGTACATATTGAAGGGAAGGCCGTTGATGTAGGCGCTTACAGGTGTGATGCCGGTGATCCCAGCCATGTCAAGACCCTGGCCGATCATACTGATCTGGTATGCGATCCAGTCAGAAATGAAGAATGCTGCGGCCGGAGCTGCGGTGGAGTCAAGAACATAGGAGAATTTCTCGGAAGAGATCCTGTAATCCTTACAGATGTCACGGAACACGTTTCCGTCAACGGCTGCAACCAGACAGTCATTTACGGAGCAGACCATACCAAGGCCCCAGGTTCCCAGACATACAGAACGTCTTTTTTTGAAACGTTTCTTGGCTGCTTCTGCCAGAGCGTAGCTGCCGCCCAATCTCCAGATAAAGGCAATACCGACGCCCATGAAGAGCGTGAAGAGGAGCAGAACAACGTTGTCTGCCATGTTTGTTGCCAGCGCATCCAGAGAATAGGACGCTGCTGCAAAGGGGTTCCAGTTGCTGATGACCAGAGCACCGGCGAAGAGTCCGGCAAACATGGAGATCAGTACCTGTTTGGTTGCGAAGCAAAGTCCGATTGCCACAACCGGGGGGATCAATGCCAAAATCCCATAGTTAGCTTCCATACAAATTCCTCCTTTTTAGCGGCTGTGCAGGAGGAGATTTTCCGGCTGCTCCTCCATGCATCTGCCATTTAACTTTGTTACTGTGTATTTAAGCAATTTCTGTGCCGAAAGCGCACAAAAACTATAAAAAATGTACAAAAAAACAAGGGAGACAAAGAGAATATTGATAGAAATGCCGCATTTTATAGGAAAAACAAATGTCTGTGGAAGAGGGATAAAAGAGCGGAGAGTTTTTTGAAGGGGACTGACAGAGGTTGACAGAAGTGATAGAATAGATATTATTTGCCATTTTAGTGCCAAAAAATTGACTGGGGTTGGAAATCCAGTCAATTTTTTGACAATTCTTTTTTGAGGCGGCTGATGCGGCGGTACAGGGTCCTGAGGCTGATGTGCAGCTCGTCGGCGATCCGTTTTTTTCCCTCCAGGGTATAGCCGTATTTGTCAAAGAGCTCCAGAAGCTCCTGGTCCCTGGAATCCTGGGAGGCGGGGAAGGGGGAGACGGGCGGCAGGGAGGAGATCCTTTCTCCGTGCATGGTTTCCGGCAGATCTCCCGGCATCAAAACGTCGGTCTCGCAGAGGTTGGCGGCGTATTCGATCACGTTCTGGAGCTGGCGCACGTTTCCGGGCCACTCATAGTCCAGAAGAAGCTGCCGGGCCTCTGGAGAGATGGAGGATAAGGAGGTATCCATTTTAAGCTTCAGCTTCTTAATATAGTTTTCCGAGATGGGGATGATATCGTCCCGTCTGGTACGCAGGGGAGGAAGCTTCAGATTGATCACGTTGATCCGGTAATAGAGGTCTCCCCGGAACGTTTTTTCCGTCACCATTTCCCCCAGGTCCCGGTTGGTGGCTGCGATGACCCGGATGTCCAGATGGATCTTCTTATTGGAGCCCACCCGCTCCAGCTCATATTCCTGGAGGATCCGGAGGAGCTTTGGCTGGGCAAAGAGCGGCATTTCCCCGATCTCATCCAAAAACAGGGTTCCGCCCTGGGCCATCTCGATCTTTCCGATCTTTCCGCCCTTTTTCGCTCCGGTGAAGGAACCCTCCTCATAGCCAAACAGTTCACTTTCAAACAGATTGTCCGGGATACTGGAGCAGTTGATGGCCACAAAGGGGTATTTGCTCCGGCGGCTCTGCTCGTGGATGGCTCTGGCGATCAGCTCTTTTCCAGTGCCGGTCTCCCCGGTGATCAGCACCGGAGTGGGACTGTCGGCGATCCGACGGATCATCCTCTGGACCTCGGAAATGGCCGGGCTGGTGCCGATGATCCCTTCAAAATAGCTGGTGTCCTTGGAAAGCGCCCGGAGCTGGTCGGAGATCCGGATATAGAAACCGGTGACCTGGCCGTTGATCTTTACGGCTCTGGTGGAGATCTTGGTGGCCATGCCGCTGATGGTCACACTCTTTTCAAACAGGTCGTTGCCCTCCATGATCCGCTTTACGACGGAATTGGGGAAGATCTGCCAAAGGGATGCGGAGGTCAGTTCGCAGACCTTTAAAAGATCCTCGGCCAGCTGGTTATATTGAAGGATCACACCGTGGGCGTCAGTTAAGAGCAGCGGCTGATCACAGAGCTCCATAACCGGCAGGATGCTGGCATCCAGATTGGCCGGACTCTGTCCGTTTGTCATAGTCTCCAGCTGGTTGCCGAAGAGATTTGCCATTTCTGTGATGGCGTTCAGGTAAACGGCATCATTTTCGGTGATCCGTTTTTGACCTTCCTTAGTAAAGGAGGTGAAGGCCAGAACGCCTGCCACCTCGGTTCCTGCGTGGATGCAGCACAGGATCTCAATGGTGGAAGGGCAGTGGTCCCGGAACCGGCAGCCGATGCAGGAGGCCATTTCTCCGGGAGTATTGATTAAGATGCTTCCGTTTTCGATCACCTCCTGGAGGGAGGGAGTATGGACGGAGCGTCCTTTTTTCTTCGAGTAGGTAGGCGTACAGTAGAACAACTGGCAGCTGCCGTCAAAAATTGCCATTTCCAGCCGCAGGGAATTGCTGACGGCGGTGATAAAACGTTCAATGAACGGGCGGATCACTTCCAGGTTTGTCATAAGACAGACTCCTTTCCCAAAGGTCAGTGGAGAGAGTTCGTCGAAAATCTTTATAAATTATACCATGGAACCAGGGAAAAAACAAATACAAATGGCAAAAATGGCACAAGTTGACATCGAATGACATGATAGTGACAGGTGACATCGAAGAGACGTGATGGGATGACAATTTTCTTTGTGTCAATGACAGGCAGAGACAGATTGACAAACAGACCAGATAGAAAAAATCCCTGTAAATGCAGGGGACTATTGAGAAAACAAATAAAACAGGACGGAGATTTGAAAAGTTGGCATGGGAATTGCTTTTATAAAAGGGCAGTACAAAAAGGTCAGTACAGTCGGAAGTCATCGGTCTGGTCCTGGTGCCGGACGGATAAATGAAATGGAAACTTATTGTAACATCCAAATATCAATTTAGGAGGAAAATGTATGTTAGTTAAGAAAGATCCCTTAAATCTCACAGGAAAAGTTGCAGTCATCACCGGAGGCAGCTCCGGAATCGGTCTTGGCGTATGCGAATTA
The DNA here is from genome assembly GCF_037242085.1 of Alitiscatomonas sp. Lineage (NCBI taxonomy): Bacteria > Bacillati > Bacillota > Clostridia > Lachnospirales > Lachnospiraceae > Alitiscatomonas > Alitiscatomonas sp. Next base: position 4,370 of record NZ_JAXXBR010000126.1, read on the forward strand.
TTATCCGCTTACGGCGCAAAGATCGCTATGGTAGATATCAGCCCCAAGGGTGAGGAGAAGGCGCAGGAGTTAAGAGACGCAGGCCGTGACGCTGCCTTCTTCCAGTGCGACGTTACCAACGAGGAGCAGGTTAAGGCTACGGTGGACGCCATCGTTGCAAAATTCGGAAAGATCGATATCTTACATAACAACGCAGGCGTTACTGTAAGAAAGAAAATGGCTGACTTATCTGAGAAGGAATGGGATTTCGTTCTGGATGTAGGTCTTAAGGGCTTATTCCTCTTCTCCAAATATGTAATTCCGGTAATGGAAGCCAACGGCGGCGGAAGCATCGTAAACACTGGCTCCGGCTGGGGCTTAAAGGGCGGCGACCTGGCAGCTGCATACTGTGCAGTTAAGGGCGGTATCGTAAACGTAACAAGAGCTATGGCCATCGACTACGGCCCAATGAACATCCGTGTAAACAGCATCAACCCGGGCGATACCGATACTGCAATGCTTCGTGATGAAGGAAGACAGACCGGTATGGTTGAAAAGGGCGACGCTAAGATGGATGATTACCTGAAAGACTGCGGAACCAGCAGACCGCTTGCAAGAATCGGTATGCCGGAAGATATCGCCAACGGCGTTCTGTTCCTGTGCAGCGACCTGGCAAGCTGGGTAACAGGCGCAGCCTTAGTTGTAGACGGCGGCGGAATCGCTTAATCGTTTAAAACGGATATCAGCCGGGAGCCGGTGCTCCGGTTCCCGGATTCAAACAATTAATTTCACCATTTTTAGGAGGAAAGTGACTCATGAGAGGATTTGAAAGCCATCCTTACATACCGAACTCTGTACCGGACGTCCAGGCAGAAATGCTGAAGGAAATCGGAATGGGTTCTTTAGAAGAGCTCCACAAAAACGTTCCGGAGCTGTTAAAATTAAAAGAAGAGATGAACCTGCCGGAGGCATTTGGTTCTGAGTATGAATTAAGAAGACACGTAGAGCGTCTCCTTTCCAAGGATACAGACTGCAAAAAGAACTTAAACTTCCTGGGCGCAGGCTGCTGGCAGCACTATGTTCCGGCGATCTGTGACGAGATCAACGGAAAGGGCGAGTTCCTGACCGCTTACGGCGGAGAGCCCTACAATGATGAAGGCCGTTTCCAGGCATTATTCGAGTACGAGAGCATGGTAGCTGAGCTGGTTGACATGGACGTTGTAAACGTTCCGACCATGGACTGGGCACAGGCTGCCGCTACAACTGCACGTATGGCACAGCGTATCACTGGCCGCAGCACTCTCCTTGTACCGGAGTACATGGACGCAGAGAAAAAGAAAGTAATTGAAAACTACGCAGAATGCTGCTTAAAGATGGTAAGTGTAAAATGCGACTGCATGGGACACTTAGATCTGGAGGACTTAAAGTCCAAGATCAATGAAGATACCATCGGCGTATACTTTGAGAACCCGGGCTATCTGGGCGTAATCGAGCCCAATGGCCAGAAAATATCTGATATGGTACATGAAGCAGGAGGACTGAGCCTGGTTGGCGTGGATCCGATCTCTCTTGGCGTACTGGCAACACCACCCTCCTATGGTGCTGACATCGTGTGCGGAGATTTACAGCCCCTCGGAATCCACATGTATTACGGTGGAGGCCAGTCCGGCTTCATGGCGACCAGAGACGAAGAGAAATTCGTAATGGAGTTCCCGTCCCGTCTGTTTGGTCTTGCTCCCACATCCAAGCCGGGTGAGTACGGCTTCGGTGACGTAGCTTACGACAGAACTTCCTTCGGTCATCACAGAGAGCATGGTAAGGAGTATGTAGGAACCCAGTCCGCTCTCTGGGGCATCACAGCAGGCGTATACCTGGCTACCATGGGACCGCAGGGAATGGCTGAGGTTGGCAGGAAGATCATGGCCAACGCCCAGTACGCAGTTAAGAAATTAAATGAGGTTCCGGGCGTGAAAGCCAATGCATTCGGTTCCGCATTCTTCAAAGAGTTCGTTGTTGACTTCAACGGCACAGGAAAGACCGTTGCAGACATCAACAAGGCATTACTTGAAAAGGGCATCTTCGGTGGAAAAGACCTTTCCGCAGAGTTTGCAAACCTGGGCCAGTCCGCACTTTACTGTGTAACTGAGATCCACACCAAGGAAGATATTGATACTTTAGCGGCAGCCCTCAAAGAAGTGCTCCAGTAAGCTGCAGAAAGGAATGATATTGTGAAAAGAATAGACAGATCTTCTAAAGTAAGAACAGGCTTCCACCAGGCAAAGTGGGATGAGCCGATCATTTATGAACTGAGCACTCCCGGCGAGCGCGGTATCCTTGTGGGACAGCCGGAGAAGGCCGTTGCAGAGGAAGTGGAAGGCGAGGCAGCCATCCCCGCAGGAATGGCAAGAAATACAAAATTAAATCTTCCGGAAATGTCTCAGGCTGCTGTATTACGCCATTATTCCAGACTGGCACAGCAGACACTGGGCGCCGATGTAAATATCGAGATCGGCCAGGGTACATGTACCGTTAAGTACAGCCCCAAGGTAAACGATCAGCTGGCAAACCTGGTACGTGAGTACCATCCGCTCCAGGATGAGAGCACCGTACAGGGTATGCTCCAGATCTTCCATGAAACAGACAAATATATGTGTGAGATCTCCGGTATGGACCGTTTCTCCTTCCAGCCCAGCGGCGGCTCCCAGGGTATCATGACCATGGCTTCCCTGATCCGCGCTTACTTCAAGGATAAGGGCGAGGACCGTGACGAGATCATCACGACCATTTACTCCCATCCGTCCGATGCAGCAGCTCCTCACGTTGCAGGCTTTAAGATCATCTTCTTACAGCCGGATCCCAAGACCGGTGTGCCGGATCTTGAGCAGTTAAAGGCAGTTGCTGGTCCGAAGACAGCTGGATACATCGTTGCAAACCCGGAGGATACCGGTGTTTACAACAGCCATGTAAAAGAATTCGTGGATTACATCCACTCCATCGGCGGCCTCTGCGCTTATGACCAGGCTAACGCCAACGGTCTTCTGGGCGTTACAAGAGCCAGAGATGCAGGCTTTGATATGTGCTTCTTTAACCTGCACAAGACCTTCTCCACACCTCACGGCTGCGGCGGCCCGGCCTGCGGCGCTACCGGCGTACAGAAGGATCTGGTGAAGTATCTTCCGGCTCCCCTTGTGGGCTTTGACGGCCAGAAATACTTCTTCGATTATGAGACACCCAGCAATGCGTGTGCAGTTGGCAAGGTAAGAGAGTGGTACGGCGTTGCCCAGGTCGTATTAAAGGCATACTGCTGGATCCGTTCCTTAGGCCCCAACGGACTGTATCAGGTTGCTAAGACCGCAGTTCTCAACAACAACTACTTATTTAAGAAGTTAATGGAGCTTCCGGAGGTTTCCGCTTACTACGAGGACGGACACAACCAGAGGATCGAGCAGGCTCGTTACTCCTTAGAGAACCTGGAGAAGGAGACCGGCATCGGCACTCTTGATATCCAGAGAAGAATGATGGACTTCGGTATGCATTACTGGACCTCCCACCATCCGTTCTATCTGCCTGAGCCCATGACCTTAGAGCCCACAGAGACTCCGTCCAAGAAGGATATCGACGAGTACATCGAGACCTTAAAGTATGTATTCAAAGAGGCTCATGAGGATCCCGAGACCATTAAGACCGCTCCGCACAGAAGCGTTACCCACCAGGTTGACGAGTCTGAAATGGACGATCCGGCAAAGTGGGTTCTGAGCTGGAAGACTTACTTAAAGAAGTGCGAATAATGAAAAAAATTGGACTGATCATAAATCCGATCGCCGGAATGGGCGGAAGTGTCGGATTGAAAGGTACTGACAACACCGCGGCGGAAGCTTTTCGCCGCGGTGCTGTTCCAAGGGCCGGTGATCGGGCGAAGGCTGCCCTTTCGGAGCTCCTGCCGGTGAAGGAGGAGATCCTTGTATACACATGCCCGGGAGCCATGGGCGGAGATACAGCAGAAGAAATGGGATTTCAGACGGTGCTGCGGCCAGGTACGGCTGCCGCTGGGGCCGGAATGGAGTCTGATGGCGCTTCAATGGATGCGGGAGCGCTGCCGGAGTCACTTTCCGCCACATCGGCAGAGGACACCAGGAAGCTGGCAGAATGGTTTCTTTCGGAAAAGGTGGATCTGATCCTCTTTGCCGGAGGCGACGGTACTGCCCGGGATGTGTACCAGGCCGTGGAGCTGGTTTCCCCCTGTGTGGGGATCCCTGCCGGAGTGAAGATCCATTCTCCGGTCTATGCGAAAAATCCTAGAGCAGCAGGCCGTCTGGCGCTTTTATGGCTGACGGGAAAGCTCTCCATGACCCAGGAGGAGGAAGTCCTGGACATCGACGAGGAGCAGTACCGGAAGGAACATATCAATACTCGTCTGTACGGGTATTTAAGGGTTCCCAAGGAACGGACCCTGACCCAGAACAAAAAGGCCCCGTCCCCCTTATCGGATGCGGCGGCCATGGAATCTATTGCTTATGAAGCCATCCGACAGATGGAACCGGATACCTATTATATCATTGGGGCCGGAACCACTACCCGGGGGATCATGGAGGTTCTGGGGCTTAAGAACACGCTGATCGGCGTGGATCTGATCCGGAATAAGGAGCTGGTGGCCAACGATCTCGGCGGTAAAGAGCTTCTTTCCTATATAAAGGGGAAGAGGGCAAAGATGATCGTAACCATCACCGGCGGCCAGGGATACCTCTTTGGCCGTGGAAACCAGCAGCTGACGCCGGATGTGATCCGGGAAGTGGGAAAAGAAAATATCATCATTCTGGCCACAAAAACAAAGCTGGCTTCCCTTTCCGGAAGACCGCTTCTGGTGGATACCTATGATGAGGAATTGAACCGTTCCCTGTGCGGATATTATAAAGCGATCTCCGCCTACGGGGAGGCCACCGTATGTAAGGTGGCAGAGGAATAAGAGAAAAAGCCGTCTCTGCGGAGGCCCCTGGGGGCCGTCCGGGAGGCGGTTTTTGGCGTGGGGCTTTGAGAGCGTGTCGGCATATGACGCTTGATATTAAGCTGGGACAGAGCTATCATAAAGAGAGAAAAAGCTCTGTATATAAAAAGGAGGACTAGAGATGAAAAAGAGAAAAACAGCAGCATTTTTAGCGGCCTTGATGATCTGCGCCTGGGTTCCCCAGGCAGTTCCGGGAGACTTCGGCGTTCTTGTGGCCGAGGCCCACAGCGGCCGTACAGACCGGTACGGCGGCCACCGGGACAATAAAAATAAGAGCGGACTGGGCAGCTACCACTATCACTGCGGTGGCCATCCGGCCCATCTGCACGAAAACGGCGTCTGCCCCTATGCATCCTATGTGGAGGAGGCTACTCCAGCGGTTTCCCCAGAGGAGACGGCTGCGGAGGCGCCGGAGAATCTTTACATGGTCTTTGATCCCATCTACTACGCGGATCACAACCCGGACCTTTACGAGGCCTTTGGATAAGATACAGACCAGCTCCAGGAGCACTTCCTCACCTGCGGCATGAAGGAAGGCCGGCCCGGCTGCGCGGATTTCAATGTGGCAGTATATAAGGAACAGAATGCAGACCTGGCGGCGGCCTATGGAGATGATCTGGCGGCCTACTATACCCATTATATGGGCTGCGGCCACGGCGAGGGGCGCGCCTGCCATTAAGGAGGGGAAGAAATATCCGCTTCTGTTCTGGTCCAGGATCTTGGGGAGCTTTTATGCGAGAGGGATTCTGTCCAAGATCTTATGCTGGTGGTGGACCGCCGGGGGCTGGATGATATCACGGTCATGACCAGCCAGGAGGAAAGAGAGCGGATCCTGGACGAACTGTATGCGGCGGACCTCAGTGGATTTGAGAGCGCCAGCCCCAGGGAGGCGGGGGGAATCGTGGAAAAGTATAAAATCCAGACCGATGAAATGGAGGTTTCTCTTTCCATTTATCAGGACATGACTGGAAATTATCAGTATATCACGATTGCTGGCCCGGACAGACGCCCCATATCTGAGATCAAGGGGCCTGCGGGAGCATTCGATTTTCCCAGGCTGGGGAAACTGGCGGCTGAGGTAAGGACAAATACAGAGGATCAGCTGTATTCGGGAACTGCTTCTGTTCCAGAGTCTGGATATGAAACAAAAATGAACAAGCTGGCCTGTGGGTATGCCCTGTATTTTTTTGAGATGGCGCTGAGGGAAGAGGCAATGGAAGCCCCTGGTGAAGGAGAAATCTTTGATGTCCAGATAAAAATAGGAGAGATGGTTTATCAGCTGCAAAGCGATACGGGATATTTTTCCAGAACAGACAGCCAGGGGACCAGCTATGGGAAATTGACGGAGGACGCCCTTCTGGTCGTTCTCACTGAAGCACAGGTTGGACACAGTCTGAAGGAGCCGTGATATTCCATGACGGGAAAATGGCTGTGGGGTAAAACATAAAAACGCAGCAGATACTATGGGCCGTCTCCGGTGATATGCCGGAGGCGGCCTTTTTTGCACCGTTTGCATAAAAACCGTTTCTTCATTCATTTTTAATGACACATCTGGAATCTTCACCCCATTTTAAAATCCCCTGTGGTATGGTTATAGCCGTAAGGAGGGATCGTTATGACAGCGATTTTAAGAGCCTTCCGGGAGGCGGAAGAGCGCTTCGACCGCAGGGCGGAGTATTTTGCATCGCATCATCCGGTCATGGCCTTCTGGACCATGTTTGTTGGGATACCATTGTTTATCCTTATGACCGTATCGGCGAGTACACTGGTCCTGACGCTGCCCTTTGCCATGGTATTTGGCTGGTATTAATAAAACTTTAATACCGGAGGATGACTGTTAATCCTGTTTTAAGGCCAATGGTGATAGAATGCTTCATGCAAAGGAGGAAGGAGCTATGATGGATGCTGTAATGCTTGCAGCGCTTATATTTTGTTTCGGGCTGGTAAAGCTGTTTGCAGATTTCTGCGAAGGCCAGGTGGACCGGTAAGGAGAAACGGCGCAGAGGTCCCGATGTGGGACGGAAGAGAATATGACAGAAAAGAACGGGAGGAGGCGTGGATATGGCAGGATTGGGCGTGCTGGTCGCAGCGCTGGGAGTTTACCTGGTGTATGCACTGATTAATCCGGAAAAACTATAAAAGGCTGCGGCCACAGAGGTCCTGATGGGCGCAGAAGTGAAAAAGGCAGGAGGAAAGAAATATGTTGCAGATCATGCTGACGCTGACGGCATTTATGGTTCTGGTGATTCCTATGGGACACTATTTATACCATATCGCCGTTGGGCAGAAAACATTCGCAGACCCGGTCTTTGATCCGGTGGACCGTTTGATCTATAAGCTTTGCGGTCTGAAGGGAGAGGATATGGGGTGGAAAAAATACGGTCTCTCCCTTTTAATGGCCAATGCGGTCATGGTACTGATCGGATATGCGGTCCTGCGGCTCCAGGGAATATTATTTTTTAACCCCAATGGCATTGGAGCTATGGAGGAGAGCCTGAGCTTCAATACGATCATAAGCTTTATGACCAATACAAACCTCCAGCATTATTCTGGTGAGAGCGGTCTGTCTTATGGATCCCAGATGGGGGTCATTATCTTTATGATGTTTACCTCGGCAGCCAGTGGCTATGCAGCCTGCATGGCGTTTTGCCGGGGGCTGGCTGGGAGACAGCTTGGGAATTTTTATACAGATATGGTGCGGATCACCACCCGGGTGCTGGTTCCAGCGGCTTTTTTGGTGGGACTGTTCCTGGTAAGCCAGGGAACGCCGCAGACAATGATCGGAAATCTTACGGTGAAAACTGTGGAGGGTTCATATCAGGATATTGCCCTGGGGCCGGTGGCTGCCCTGGAGTCCATCAAGCACCTGGGCACCAACGGAGGCGGCTTTTTTGGAGCCAACTCTGCTACGCCTTTTGAGAATCCCACGGTTCTCTCCAATATGGCAGAAATGCTTTCTATGATGCTTCTTCCTGGCGCGTGTGTCGTGACCTTTGGACTGATGCTTCACGACAGGAAACAGGCTGCGGGCAGGGAAACTGTCAGGAGGGAAAGGGAAGAGCAGCTGGCTGGATCGGCCACAGACAGAAAAAAGTGCAGGGCCATGATAGGAGGCCAGGGAGCGGCTGTATTCGGCGCGATGACCGTGATTTTTCTGGTGGGACTTTCTATTTGCTTTTTTTCAGAAAGGGCAGGAAACCCGGTGATCGCCCAGATGGGCATCGATCAGTCGGCTGGCAGCATGGAGGGAAAGGAAGTTCGGTTCGGGATTCCCCAGTCGTCCCTGTTTACGACGGTCACGACCTCCTTTACTACCGGTACGGTCAACAATATGCATGATACCCTAACGCCATTGGGCGGTATGGTGCCCATGCTCCACATGATGCTGAACTGCGTATTCGGCGGTAAGGGCGTGGGATTGATGAATATGGTCATGTATGTGATCCTGGCTGTTTTCATCTGTGGCCTTATGGTCGGACGGACTCCGGAATATTTAAACAAGAAGATCGAGGGGAAGGAAATGAAGCTTGTGGCCATGGTGCTTCTGATACATCCGCTTCTGATCCTGGGCTTTTCTGCACTTGCCGTATCTATGCAGGCAGGACTGGACGGGATCACGAACCCGGGCTTCCACGGTTTAAGCCAGGTGCTCTATGAGTATTCATCTTCGGCAGCCAACAATGGTTCTGGCTTTGAGGGACTGGCAGATAACAGCCTGTTCTGGAACATGACCACAGGTCTTGCCATGTTTTTCGGCCGGTACCTGGCGATCATTGCACAGCTGGCGATCGCAGGCTCCCTTCTTGGAAAGCGGAGGATCAATGAGTCCGCAGGCACCCTTCGCACGGATACGGTCACCTTTATGGTCGTTCTTATATTTATCGTATATATATTTGCCGCGCTGACCTTCTTCCCAGCCCTGGCTCTGGGCCCCATTGCGGAGCATTTGTCCTTATGGCTGTAAGGCAGGCGGCGTTTATGAATTTCCGGCCAGAGCCGGAAGGGAATAAAATGACGAGGAGAGAACAGCATGTCAAAGAAAAACAGTACAAAATTTGTCACACGGGATATTCTGAAGTCCTCCCTGGAGGGGGCCTTCCAGAAACTGGATCCCAGATATATGATAAAGAATCCGGTGATGTTCGTGGTGGAGGCGGGATGCCTTGTGACCCTTCTTCTGACCGTTTTCCCGACCTTGTTTGGAGGAAAAACCGAATATCAGCTTTATAACGGAATTGTCACCGGAATTTTGTTCATCACAGTCCTGTTTGCTAATTTTGCCGAGTCAGTGGCAGAGGGACGGGGAAAAGCCCAGGCGGCTTCCTTGAAAAAAACAAAACAGGATACAAAGGCCAGACTCCTCCTTTCAGATGGCAGCGAAAAGATAGTCAGCGCCTCGGAACTAAAAAAGGGCGATCTGGTGCTGGTAAGGACCGGAGAAGTGATCCCCAATGACGGTGAGATCATGGAAGGAATCGCCTCTGTGGACGAATCTGCGATCACTGGTGAATCAGCCCCGGTCACCCGGGAGGCCGGAGGGGATTTTTCATCTGTGACAGGAGGGACCACAGTGGTTTCTGACTGGCTGAAGATCCGGATCCAGGCAGAGCCGGGCCAGTCCTTTCTGGATAAGATGATCTCCCTGGTGGAGGGGGCTTCCAGACAGAAAACACCCAACGAGATCGCTTTGAATACGCTGTTGATCGTTTTGACACTGATCTTTTTGATCGTGGTGGTGACGCTGTATCCCTTTGCCTCTTATCTGGGGGTGGATATCCCGGTTTCCTGGGCCATTGCCTTGATGGTATGCCTGATTCCCACAACCATTGGCGGTCTTCTTTCAGCCATTGGTATTGCGGGGATGGACCGTGTGACCAGGTTCAATGTTATTGCCATGTCTGGAAAGGCTGTTGAGGCCTGCGGGGACGTAGATACGATGATTCTTGATAAGACCGGGACGATTACTTTTGGAAACCGGCTGGCTGCCGAGTTTTATCCAGTAAAGGGGGCTTCCAGGGAAGAATTGATCCAGTTCAGCGTCATGAGTTCTCTGCTGGATCCGACGCCGGAGGGTAAATCCACGGTGGAATTGGGGAGGAAACAGGGATGTATTTTGGGTGCAGAAGTTCCAGCCGGGATGACATTTGTGGAATTTACGGCCCAAAGTAAAATGAGCGGCGTGAACATGGCGGACGGTACGATCGTACGGAAGGGAGCCTCCTCTGCGGTCCAGGCCATGGTAAAGGAAATGGGGGGCACGATTCCGGAAGATCTGGAGGAGATCGTGAACCGGGTATCCAATCTGGGAGGAACGCCTCTGGCAGTTGCTGTGGGAAAGCGGATCCTTGGAGTGATCTATCTAAAGGATACTGTAAAGCCGGGTCTGGTGGAACGATTCGCAAGACTTCGTGAGATCGGGATAAAGACCGTTATGTGTACTGGAGATAATCCTCTGACAGCGGCAACCATTGCCAGAGAGGCAGGTGTAGACGGCTTTATTGCTGAGTGTAAGCCGGAGGATAAAATTGCAGCGATCAAAAAGGAGCAGGCAGAGGGAAAGCTGGTGGCCATGACCGGAGACGGCACCAATGATGCTCCGGCTTTGGCCCAGGCAGATGTGGGACTGGCCATGAATTCTGGCACCCAGGCGGCCAAGGAGGCAGCCAATATGGTGGACCTGGACTCGGATCCCACGAAGATCCTGGAAGTGGTGGAGATCGGAAAACAGCTTTTGATCACCAGGGGTTCCCTGACGACCTTCAGCATCGCCAATGATATTGCCAAATACTTTGCCATTATACCGGCTATGTTCACCATGATCCTGCCCCAGATGCAGGTTTTAAATATCATGGATCTGGCGACCCCGGCCAGTGCCATTCTTTCGGCATTGATCTTCAATGCCATTATCATACCGGCGCTGATCCCCATTGCCATGCGGGGAGTCAGGTATAAGCCTATGAAGGCAGAAAAGCTGCTTCTTCGGAATATGGGGATCTACGGAGCGGGCGGTGTGATCGTTCCGTTCATCGGTATTAAACTCATTGACCTTGTGGTTGCGCCCATGCTGGCGATGATCGGTATGTAGGAGGAAAGCTCATGAGAACCTTTGGAAAAATGTTAAAAACAGCAGTGATTTTTTGTGCAGTTATGATGGGGCTCTGCTCCTTTCTGTATCCCATGGCTCTTACAGGGGTCAGCCAGCTAACGATGAAGGAAAAGGCAAACGGAAGCCTTATCAATAAGAATGGAGATCCGGTTTCCAGTGCCGAGGAGGCCGTGGGTTCTGAACTTTTAGGGCAGGCATTTACCGAGGATTATTATTTCCGCGGACGAGTCTCTTCTATAAATTATAACACGTATACGGAAGAGCAGAAGGAAAATGGTGAGTACGGAGGAGTTTCCTCTGGTAGCTTTAATTATGGAAACTCCAATCCGGATCTGAAAGTCCGGGTAAAGGAGGATCTGGAAGCTTTTCTTGAGTCCCATCCAGGAGTAAAGAAAGAGGAGATCCCATCAGACCTTCTGACGGCTTCCGGCTCTGGCCTGGATCCTCATATCAGTCCCGAGACTGCCAGGATCCAGATCGCAGCAGTGGCCCGGAATTCAGGCCTTTCTGAAGAAAAGGTGAAGGAGATCGTGGAGGGCAATACGGAACACAAGTTCCTGGGGATCTTTGGCGAGGAGCGTGTAAATGTGTTAAAGTGCAACCTGGAAGTGGCAAGGGCCATGGGGCTCATATAAATGGAGCATATCGGAATGGAAGAAATGAGACCGGATTCGGAGCAGCTTTTGAAGCGGATCCAATATGAGGAAAAACGGGAGCAGGAAAAAAACCGGGGGAAGATGAAGGTTTTCCTTGGTTATGCAGCTGGAACAGGAAAGACCTACGCCATGCTGGAAGCGGCTCATGAGGCAGAAAAGAGTGGGATCGATGTGGTGGCCGGTTATATCGAGCCTCATAACAGGCCTGATACAGAAGCTCTGAGGGAGGGCCTTGAGGAAATTCCTCCGCTGATGGTGGATTATAAGGGGATCCAGCTGCGGGAATTCGATCTGGATGCAGCGCTGAAGCGGAGGCCACAGCTTCTGCTGGTGGATGAGCTGGCCCATACCAATGTCAGGGGATGCAGAAATGAGAAGCGGTATCAAGATGTGATGGAGCTTCTCCAAGCGGGGATCAGTGTATATTCCACGGTCAATATCCAGCATCTGGAGAGTCTGAACGATCTGGTGGGGAGTATTACAGGGATCCAGGTCCGGGAACGGATCCCGGATTATGTTTTTGACCAGGCGGATCAGGTGGAGGTCATAGATATTGAGCCGGACGATCTGATCCGTCGTATGAAGGAGGGAAAGATATACGGAGAGAGCCAGGCGGAACGGGCGCTCTCCAATTTTTTCCGGCGGGAAAAGCTGGTGGCTTTACGAGAGATTGCCTTGAGGCGGACGGCAGACCGGGTCAGCCGGATGGCGGAGGAGGAAAGGAGTCTTTCCGATAACCAGGATTATCATACAGGAGAGCATATCCTGGTCTGCATTACGGCGGCTCCATCCAGTGCCAAAGTGATCCGGACGGCTGCCAGGCTGGCAGACGCGTTCCGGGGCAGGCTTACAGGGCTGGTGGTAGAGACTGCAAAGATCCGGGAGGCCGATGAAAAGACAAAGGCGGCCTTGAGGGAAAATATGGAAATAGCCAAGGTCCTGGGAGCCAGGGTCGTTACGGTTTGCGGCTCTGATGTGGCCTCTCAGATCGCCCAGTATGCCAGGATCAGCAATGTATCAAAAATCGTTTTGGGGAGGACCAATCATCTTACCATCCGGCCCATGTACCGGTCAGAGCTTTTGGAAAAGCTTACCTACCTGGCCCCCAATATAGACGTATACATCATACCGGACATGCGCCAGACCAAACGATACCATCCGTCTCAGATGGAAAAAAGGAAGAAAGGGGATTGGAGAAAAACGGTTCTGGATCTGTCACTCATTACGGCTGTGATGGCAGCGGCAGCGTTTCTGTCCTTAGCATTTCTGAAACTGGGACTTTCGGGAACGGATCAGATCATACTATATCTTCTGGGTGTCCTGATCTCCTCTTATATTGCGGACCGGAAGATCTACTCCTTATATTCCGCTCTTCTGAGTGTTGTTTTATACAATTTTTTCTGTATAGAACCGCTTTACAGCTTAAAAGCTTACGACAGGGGAGACTCTGTTACCTTTATCCTTCTGTTTTTCTCCGGGTTCTTCGCTGCGGCAATGACAAGAAAGCTAAAGCAGCAGAACGTGGAAAGCGCCAAGATCGCATACCGGACAGGACTTTTGCTTGAAAACAGCCAGAGGCTCCGTCGGTGCCGGAGGGAAAAAGAGGTCTGGGCGCTGACAGCGGCCCAGGCCGGAAAACTTTTAAATTTATCGGTGCTGATCTACCCGGTGGATAAAAAGGGGCGTTTGGGAACAGCGATGGTGTTTCCCCGGCCGGGAATGTCAGAAGAAGAATTTTCTGTTTGCCTCAGTACCCGGGAAAAGGGAGTGGCCCAGTGGACGGCGGCCAACGGACACCGGGCAGGTGCCTCGACACATACGCTGCCGGATTCCCTGGCGTTGTATCTGCCGATCCAGGATGAGGATCAGGTAAAGGGGGTCATGGGAATTTATCTGGAGGAACGCCGTCCCATTGCAGAGTTTGAATATAATCTTCTGACAGCCATGCTCAGTGAAGCCGCCGTAAAGCTTAAGGATACCTTTCCACAGGAATAAATGCTCCTGTCTCTGCCCGTCTTTATACAATATTAATACAGATTCTTATATACTCATACCGGCTTAATGCGTTTAAAGATATAATAAGGATGCAATAAAGACCATATTAATAAGAAGATTTACAGGCAGGTGCGGAATATGTGGCAGAACCTCAAGTGGGAGATCAATGCAAAGTTTAAAGAAAAGATACACAGACACGTTTCCTCGTTCCAGGTGATCATCTTGGGCTTTATGCTGGTGATCCTTCTGGGCAGCCTTTGTCTGACGCTGCCCCTGGCCACCAGGGACGGACAGGGCGCGTCCTTTCTGGACGCTCTCTTTACATCCACCTCGGCGGTATGTGTGACCGGACTGGTGCTCCATGACACAGCCTCCTACTGGTCCGTGTTCGGACAGGCGGTGATCCTGTTTCTTATCCAGATCGGAGGCATGGGCGTGGTGACAGTCTCTGTGGCAGTGGCTATTTTCTCGGGCCGGAAGATCAGTCTTATGCAGCGGAGCACCATGCGGGAGTCCATTTCCGCTCCCCAGGTGGGCGGTATCGTCCGTATGACGGAATTTATCCTGAAAACGGTATTTCTGGTGGAGCTTCTGGGAGCTGTGGCCATGGCTCCAGTGTTTGTACGGGATTTTGGCTTCCTTAAGGGAGTCTGGTATGCCATGTTCCACTCCATTTCCGCCTTCTGCAACGCGGGCTTCGATCTGATCGGGATCCGGTCTCCTTTTTCCTCCCTGACTACATACGCGTCCCAGCCAGTGATCAATCTGACGATCATGGCGCTCATCATCGTAGGAGGCATCGGCTTTCTGACCTGGGAGGATGTGAAGAGGAACCGGCTCCATTTCAGCCGGTACCGGATGCAGAGCAAGGTGATCCTGGTGACAACGGCAGTGCTGATCGCAGCTCCGGCCGCCTGGTTTTTCTTCTTTGAATTTTCGGAGCTGCCTCTGGGAACGCGGCTATTAAGCTCTCTGTTCCAGTCAGTGACGCCCAGGACTGCCGGCTTCAACACGGCAGATCTGACAAAAATGACCGAGGCAGGCCAGATGCTCATGATCGTTTTAATGCTCATCGGTGGCTCTCCCGGATCCACCGCCGGAGGAATGAAGACCACCACCATTGCCGTGATCTTCTCCTCTGCCAGGGCAGTGTTCCGGCAGAAGGAGCGCGCCCATTTCTTTCAGCGCAGGATCCCGGAGGAGGCCATCCGCAACGCCGGAGCCATTCTTCTGATGTATCTGGGGCTGTTTTTGGCAGGCGGCATGTTCATCAGCTATGAGGAGGGGATCCCTCTTCTGGACGCATTATTTGAGACTGCCTCGGCCATCGGCACCGTGGGGCTGTCCCTTGGCGTTACGCCGGAGCTGGGACGGATCTCCCAGCTGATCCTCATCGGTCTTATGTTCTTTGGCCGGGTGGGAGGACTTACGATCATTTACGCGGCTGTATCCAGCCGCTGTGTCAGCGGATCCGCGTTCCCGCAGGAACGGATCACAGTGGGATAAAGGAGGAATTAAATCATGAAATCTATACTACTGATCGGATTAGGAAGATTTGGAAGACATATCGCCATGAAGCTGGACGAGCTCCATCACCAGGTCATGGCCGTGGACACAGATGAAAAGCGGGTGGAGGCGGTGCTTCCCTATGTGACCAATGCCCAGATCGGAGACGCCACAGACGAGGAATTTTTAAGCTCCCTGGGAGTGCGGAACTTTGACGTCTGCATCGTAGCCATTGGGGACAATTTCCAGAGTTCCCTGGAGACCACCTCCCTTTTAAAGGAGCTGGGAGCGGGCTATGTGGTATCCAGGGCAGCCAGGGACGTCCAGGCCAAATTCCTTTTGAGGAATGGAGCGGACGAGGTGGTGTATCCAGAAAAACAGCTGGCTGCCTGGACCGCCATCCGTTACAGCGCAGACCACATTTTTGATTATGTGGAGCTGGATGAGGAGCATGCGATCTTTGAGGTGGCAGTCCCGGAGGGCTGGGCGGAAAAGACCATCGGCCAGCTCAATGTGAGAAGAAAATACAACATAAACATCATGGCCATGAAGCATGATGGAAAGATGAAGCTGAATATCTCGCCGGATACGGTCCTTCCGGCAGAGGATACCATGCTGGTTCTTGGGAATATCCGGGATATCCAGAGATGTTTCCATATCTAAGAGAAAGAAGTGACCCGTATGAAGGAAGCGATCCTGCTCTGTCTGGTACTGGCGTCATTTTATGGAAGCTGGCGTTTTATGGGGAAGGCAGACGTTTTTTTTGACAGCCTTGAGTTCCCGGACCAGGATGATATATAATAGTGGTATATTCCGGGAAGGAGACTGGCGATGACAGAAGAAAGACAAAATGCAGGGGAAGGCGGAAAAAGCGGCCAGCTGAAGATCTTTTTTGGATACGCGGCAGGAGTCGGGAAAACGTATGCCATGCTCCAGGCGGCGCTGACGGCAGAAGAACGGGGCATGGACGTGGTCATCGGCTCCATTGCGCCGTACCGGTCGCTGGAGGACACAGCCCTGGCGGAGCGGCTTCGGGCCATGGAACGGCTGGAGGAATTTGACCTGGACCAGGCCATCCGGAGAAAACCGGATCTGATCTTAATGGACGATCTGGCCTGCGAAAATCCTAAGGGGAGCCGGCATTCCAGGAGATACCAGGATATCCGGGAGCTTTTGAAGGCCGGGATCAGCGTTTATACCACGGTCAGCGCCCAGAACATAGAAAGCCTGAATGATATCGTGACGGCCATTACCAGGGTCCCTGTAAAGGACAGGATTCCGGATTCGGTCTTTGATCATGCAGATCAGGTCGAGCTGGTGGATCTGGAGCCGCGGGAGCTTCTGGAGCGGCTTAGGAACGGGGCCCTGGCGGAAAAGGAGGGGGAGCATTCGCCGGGAACGGCATATTTTACGGTGGCAAATCTGACGGCCCTGCGTGAGGTGGCCTTAAGACGGTGTGCCGACCGGATCAATATGCTGACCAGGGGAGACGGAGCTGCTCATGGAGATGAGCACGTTCTGGTCTGTCTGTCGGCATCCCCCTCCAACGCAAAGATCGTCCGAACTGCGGCCAGGATGGCAAATGCGTTCCGCGGGGCATTTACGGCCCTGTTCGTAAAGACGCCGGATCTGGCATACATGGACGAAGAGGACCGGAAACGTCTCCAGTCCCATATGCGGCTGGCAGAGCAGCTGGGAGCCAGGATCGAGATCCTGTACAGCGACGATATCCCATTCCAGATCGCTGAATTTGCCCGGATCTCTGGAGTCTCAAAAATCGTCATCGGGCGCAGCGCTGCCACCAGGGATCATATATTCAGCAAGCCTGCCCTGACCGAAAAGCTGATCTCCAACGCGCCGGATCTGGACGTATATATCATTCCTGACGCTGATCCGGGCTCTTCCTTTTACAGAAAACGGCATTTTGGGACGCGCCGCCACCTGGTCTTTTCGGCCGGAGATATCTTAAAAAGCATTGGGATCCTTCTGGCGGCCAGCTGCATTGGTTTTTTTTTCTATAACCTGGGGGTCAATGAGGCCAACATCATCACCATCTATGTGCTGGGGGTCCTGGTGACGGCCCTGGTGACAAAAAACCAGATTTACAGCCTGATCTCATCCGCCGTCAGTGTTCTGGTGTTCAATTTCCTGTTCACAGAGCCGCGCTATACACTCCAGGCATATGCTCCCGGGTATCCGCTGACCTTCAGCGTCATGTTCCTGTCGGCTTTCATCACAGGCTCTCTGGTGATGCGGCTGAAAAGCCACGCAAAGCAGTCGGCGGAGGTGGCTTTCCGTACCCGGATCCTGTTTGATACCAACCGGCTCCTGCAGCAGGCCAGGGGGCAGGAGGAGATCACTTCTGTATCTGCGGGCCAGCTGGTGAAACTGCTAAAAAAGGACATTGTGGTCTATCCGGCGGAAAATGGGGTGCTGGGAGAGCCGCAGATCTTTCAGGCCGGGGAAACGGAGCCAGATGCCGGCTGTATCTCCGCCAGGGAGCGGGAGGTGGCCGCCTGGACTCTGAAAAATAATAAACACGCGGGAGCCACCACGGATACTTTTTCCGATGCCGGCTGTCTGTACCTGGCTATCCGCGTGGGCGAAAACGTTTATGGGGTCCTTGGGATCGTTATGGAAGGCGGAGAACTGGACGCCATGGAAAACAGCATCCTCTTATCTGTACTGGGAGAATGGGCCTTTGCCCTGGAAAATGAAAAGAGCACAAGAGAAAAGGAGGAAGCCGCCGTTCTGGCAAAGAACGAGCAGCTGAGAGCCAACCTTCTGAGGGCCATTTCCCATGATCTCCGAACGCCTCTGACCTCCATTTCCGGAAACGCCAGCAATCTTCTGGCCATGGGCCAGGACTTTGACGAGGAGACGAGGAAACAGCTTTATACGGATATTTATGAAAATTCCATGTGGCTCATCAATCTGGTGGAAAACCTCCTGTCCATCACCCGGCTGGTGGAGGGCCGCTTAAATTTAAATATCACCGAGGATCTGGTGGACGACGTGGTGGCCGAGGCATTGCGTCATGTGAATAAAAAAAGCGCAGAGCATACCATCGTTACAGAAAGCGGGGAGGAATTTCTCCTGGCCAGGATGGATCCCAGGCTGATCGTCCAGGTGATCATCAATATCGTCAACAACGCCATCGAATATACGCCCGCCGGCTCCCATATCACGATCCGGTCCGAAAAAAAGGATGGAACGATCATCCTTTCCATTGCCGACGATGGGCCTGGGATCCCAGATCAGGAAAAGCCCAGGGTATTCGATATGTTTTACAGCGGAGGGAATCCGATCGCCGACAGCCGGCGCAACTGCGGCATTGGCCTGTCCCTCTGCCGGTCCATCATAGACGCCCACGGAGGGGAGCTGACTGTTTCAGACAATGCGCCCCATGGAGCAGTCTTTACATTTACATTGCCAGCAGGGGAGGTACAGCTTCATGAATAAACCTTTGATCCTTGTGGTGGAGGATGACAGATCTGTAAACAATCTGATCACGACGATCCTAAAGACCCATGACTACCGGTATCTGACGGCCTTGAACGGTGCTGAGGCGGTGCTGGAGGCATCGTCCCATAATCCGGACATCGTACTCCTGGATCTGGGACTGCCGGATACGGACGGAGTGGACATCATAAAAAAGATCCGTACCTGGTCCAATATGCCCATCATCGTCATCAGCGCCAGGAATGAGGATAAGGATAAGATCGAGGCCCTGGACGCAGGGGCTGACGATTATGTGACGAAGCCCTTTTCCGTGGAGGAGCTGTTAGCCCGTCTGCGGGCTACCACCAGGCGGCTTTCGGCCTCGGGACAGACTCAGGCGGAGGACGCGGTGTTTGAAAACGGGGAGCTTCGGATCGAATACGCCGCCGGATGCGCGTGGCTTGGGGATAAGGAGCTTCATTTAACGCCCATTGAATATAAGCTTCTATGCCTTCTGGCCAGGAATGTGGGAAAGGTCCTGACCCACACGTATATTATGCAGCAGATCTGGGGCAGCAGCGGAGCCAGTGATATCGCTTCCCTGCGGGTGTTCATGGCCACCTTGAGAAAAAAGATCGATTCCAGCGTGGACGGTCCCCAGTATATCCAGACCCATATCGGTGTGGGATACCGGATGATGAAGGTCGAATAGGCTTGAGATTTGCCGGCTTTTGTGCTATTTTTAAATTATTGGACGGGACATACAGCCGCCGCGCCGTCTTCCTGGGATCCTGACAGGCCCCGCCTCCGGGCGGGAGGAGAAGGCTGGAGACTGAAACGAAAAAAGAGGAGGAACAGCCAGTGAACTTTAATGAGGAAGCTTTAAAGCTCCATGCAGAGCACAAAGGTAAGATCGAGATCAGGAGCAAGGTGCCCGTAAACACAAGGGACGATCTGAGCACCGCTTATACGCCGGGGGTTGCCGAGCCGTGCCGGAAGATCCATGCAGACAAAAAGGAAGTATATAAATATACGGCCAAGGGAAACCTGGTGGCCGTGGTCTCCGACGGAACCGCCGTTCTGGGGCTGGGAGATATTGGACCAGAGGCCGCCATGCCGGTGATGGAGGGAAAGGCGATCCTGTTTAAGGAATTTGGAAACGTAGATGCCTTCCCCATCTGCCTGGATACCAAGGACACTGAAGAGATCATCCAGGCTGTAAAGGCCATCGCCCCCTGCTTCGGCGGCGTGAATCTGGAGGATATCGCTTCCCCCAAATGCTTTGAGGTAGAGGCCCGTCTGGAAAAGGAGCTGGATATTCCGGTGTTCCACGACGACCAGCACGGAACCGCCGTTGTGGTCACGGCTGCCCTTTTAAATGCCTTAAAGGTAGTGGGAAAGAAGATCGAAGAGATCCATGTGGTGTTAAACGGTCCTGGATCTGCCGGGACAGCCATTATTAAAATGCTCCTGGCGGCCGGAGTGAAGCACATCATCGCCTGCGATGAGAACGGCATTCTTTATAAGGACCGGGGCGTGGGCATCAAGGACCATAAAGAGATGCTGTGCGGGATCACGAACCTGGAGGATAAGAGGGGAGATCTGGCAGACGCCCTTGTGGGCGCGGACGTGTTTATCGGCGTTTCCGTGGGCGGAGCCTTAAAGCCGGAGATGATAAAGACCATGGCCAAGGATCCTATCGTTTTTGCCATGGCGAACCCGACGCCGGAGATCATGTACGATGAGGCCATGGCCGCAGGCGTGAAGGTCATGGGAACGGGCCGATCCGATTTCCCCAACCAGATCAACAACGTCCTGGCCTTCCCAGGGATCTTCCGGGGCGCGCTGGACTGCGGAGCCCGTGACATCAACTATGATATGAAGGTGGCCGCCGCCCATGCCATTGCAGAGCTGGTGACCGACGATAAGCTGTGCGCCGAATACATCATTCCCGGGGCCTTAGAGCCGGGAGTTGCCGCCCATGTGGCGGAGCGTGTGGCAGAAGCCGCCGTAAGATCCGGAGCCATCCGGAAATAAACTGGATATCCTGAGAATATTTCATCACCCCTCTGTCATATACTGTATAACAGAGGGGTGAAAATATGTCTGACTATCGCAGATTGATTTCCTATATTTATGAATATGAAGGAAAAGAAAAGGGAAAGAATGTAGGCTTTGTAAAGCTGGAGGCCAGGAATGGGCAGTGCCGTCTGAACCTGAGCGTAAAGAAGGTGTATATGGGAAGCAGCGCCATCGGCGTGTTTCTTCTGTCCAAGGCCGGGACGGAGGTTTTCCTGGGAAACATCTTTATCCGCAGCGGAGCTGGAGAGTTCCGGGCTGTGGTGGATGCGAAAAATGTGGAGGGAAACGGCGGGGGACTGGATACATATTACGGGCTGACCATCCATGACGTAAAGAATCCCTGGCGTTCCTATACGACGATCTGGGAGGATGCCGTGGAACCGGAGACGCTGCCGGGGTCCCTTCCGGGGGACCAGGGAAACGGGGACACTGTAAAAATGCTCCCGGCTGAGGAAATACTGCCGGGAAGTCCGGACCAGAGCGAAGAGGAGCCAGTGATGGCCGTGGCCAGCGTGGTGCGGGAGATCGAGGCGGAGATCGCCCGGGAGGAGGAGCGGAGGAGCCGGGAGGAAATGATCCTGCCTCAGGCATCTGAGCCGGAGACGATGCCGGTGGAACCAGCTGTGCCGCCGGTCACGGAGGAGCTGCCAAAGGAACCTTCCGAACCGCCAGCACCCGAGGAACTGCCAGCACCGGAGGAGATACCACCCGAACCGGAAGCTCCGGTTTTCCCGGAAGAGCTGCCGCCTGCATCGGACCGGAAGTCTGGGACGAACCGGGTATCTCCCGCTTCCAGGTCCGGAGACAGCCGGTCAGGGACTGAAACAGCTCCGTCTTCCGGCCGGTCTGCCCCGGAAAAGGATCCTTCCCTTTCCCGTTCTCCGGAGCTGGAAAATCCAGAGGTTCTCAGATACCTCCAGGAAACAGAGGATGTGACGGCAGATCCGGAAAAGCTGTGGCAGGAGCTGCGGAAATCCTACCCGAAGATCCAGCCCTTTGATTATGAGAGCGGCTGCGAGATCTTAACGATCCGTCCCCAGGATATCGGCCGCCTGCCCAGGGAAAGCTGGGTGTACGGAAACAACAGCTTTCTGCTCCATGGCTATTATAATTTCCGGTATATCATCCTGTTCCGCCTTGGGAACAAGGACGGCCGCGCCCGCTATCTCATCGGGGTCCCCGGCCATTATTACAGCAGCGAGAAATACATGGCATCCATGTTTGGATTCCCCAATTTTGTCCTGTCAAAAAAGCAGCCGCCCAACGATGGCCGCTTTGGATACTGGTATACGGATATCCGGGTGCGGTAAAAGGCTCTGGCTCCAGAGGATAAGAGAGGCCGGGTGTCTAGTAGTCGATGCCGCGGAGCTCTGCATGC
This sequence comes from Alitiscatomonas sp., assembly GCF_037242085.1. Classification (NCBI taxonomy): domain Bacteria; kingdom Bacillati; phylum Bacillota; class Clostridia; order Lachnospirales; family Lachnospiraceae; genus Alitiscatomonas; species Alitiscatomonas sp. Next base: position 26,515 of record NZ_JAXXBR010000126.1, read on the forward strand.
CCCACAAAAGGCTTTACGATCTCCAGATAAGAGGTCAGCTCCGGGATGGTGCAGCTTGTGTATATGGGATTCAGTACACTGCCGGAATCAGAGAAGTTCTGGAGAAAATACAGGGGAGCCCCTGCGATCCATGGTCCGATCTTCTGGAAATCCTCCGCAGAGTGGAGCTCTCTGACCACGGTGGTACGGAATTCATAGGGGACGGCCCCACTTTTTAAAAATTCAATACTTTCACGAATGTTTTCCATCTGGAGGGACGATACTCCGGCCACCGCCGGGTACCGTTCCTCACATGCTTTTATGTCCATGGCCACATAATCGACGAGGCCTTTTTCACAGAGACGTTTCAGCACCTCCGGCCGGTAGCCGTTGGTATCCAGCTTGATCTGGTATTCCAGCGCCCGTACCTTCTGAATGAAATCCTCCAGATCTGGCTGGAGCGTGGGTTCTCCGCCAGTGATGGCAGCCCCCTCCAGGATCCCCTTCCGTTTTTTTAGGAAATCCAGTACCTCCTCGTCGGTAAAGGCCGCCGGGGCGTCGCTTCCCAAAAGGTCGCTGTTGTGACAGAAGGGGCAGCGGAAATTGCAGCCCCCGGTAAATATGGTTGCGGCCACATGGCCGGGAAAATCTAAAAGCGTCGTTTTCTGTAATCCGCAGATCTTCATAATATCCCATCCTTTCCCCATGAATATATCACTCCTCCGGCTCCGTGTAAAGCGGACGGCGGCTGCCGGTCCGGGCGGCTGGATGCGCCATTATTTTTGTGAGAAGGCCACCTGCGATATATTTATAGAAAAAACAGAAGAAAAAACGACAGCTTTCTGCTATAATGGGAATATCGGAGGAAATGATGTACAGCTTTCTGGCTGGAAGGGAGAAATTTTCATGAAACATAAGGCAGTGAAAGAGCTCCTGCGGTTCGTCCTTGCCGTATTTCTGTCTGTATCAGCAGTGCTCGCCGTCAGCATTTTCATGAACGGCATGTACCTTCTGGGGATCCCCGATCCGGAGG
>NZ_JAXXBR010000095.1:0-27225 GCF_037242085.1 Alitiscatomonas sp.
CTGGCTCGGGGAAAAGGACGAAACCTCTTTAAGGGATGTGGAAAATGAGAATTTTATCCTGCTGCCCAGGGGCACGGTCCTAAGAAACCTGGCAGACACCCGGTTCCGGGAGCACCATTTTATCCCAAAGTTTTCTATGGAATGCAACAGTACCCATCTGGTGAGGAGTCTGGTCAGTGATCAGGTGGGAATCACCCTGTGGCCGGAATATTCCTGGGGAAAACGGCCGGATGTACATATGGTGAGGATCGCAGAGCCGGGATTTCATCGCTCTGTATTTCTATTGCGCCAGAAAAACGGGGAGATCCCCCCAGCGGCAGAGCGGTTTGTCCAGTTTGTAGAGGACTATATGAGAACACTGGAGAATGAAAAATAATGCACATTAGGAAGCGGCCCTGGAAACAGGGCTGTTTTTATTTTATTTCTTTTTCCTTATTCATTTTACACATATAGAGCATGCGAATTGTATATTGGACAATAATAAGTGGAATATGTATAATGTGCTTAAATAATTGATGGTAAAACGATAAAAATTGTGAAAATTAACACAATAATGGAGGTGAGAGGAATTGAACCGGATTAAGGAGACCAACCGCCTGCTGGCGGAAAATCTAGTGAGATCCATTATGAAGGATTATGAGGCCTGCGGGATCGCAGCAGCCATAATCGACAAAAACGGTGTGACCCAGTACGAGAAATTCTGGGGAGTGAGAGATCTGGAATCCCAGAAAGAGCTGGATGGGGAAACGATCTTTGGACTGGCTTCAGTGACCAAATCCTTCACTGCTTTAGCTATTATGCAGATGGAGGAGCGGGGGATCCTTAAGCTGGACGACCCGGTAAGCCGATATGTTCCGGAATTTACCAATAAAAACCAGAAAACCGTGACGATCCGACATCTTTTAACCCACAGCGGCGGCTTTTTCCCTCTTCCCAGGATCCTGGTGGATCAGGTGGCTGCGGAGATGGGGCTGGATGAGAAGGAGGTGGGAGATCTGGCCTACAATGACGCTCTGGCGGATGAAGGGGTCCGCCGGGTGGCAGAACGGCTGGATGCCCAGACAGAAGAAAGTGGCCTGAACGGAGAGCCGGGCGAATACTTGAGCTACTGCAATGACGGTTATGGCCTGCTTTCGGATATCATCCGCAGGCACGGTGGTGAACCCTCTTATGCGGAATATCTTTTAAAGAATATCATTGAGCCTCTGGGTATGAAGCGGAGTTTCTGTGATTTTGTCCGGCCCAGTCTGGATGTCAATGCCGCCACTCTATATAAAAAGGTAAACGGCGTTATGACAGCCTCCAGGGATTACCATGATCATGCCTTTGTACTAAACGGAGGCGGAGCCATGAAATCCACTCTGAACGATCTGAAAAAATATCTGGCAATGTATCTGAACGAAGGGAAAACGCCGGAGGGGATCCGGATCCTGGGCAGTACAGGGATCCGTGAGATGTGCAGGCCCCGCCAGGATTATGGAGCGTTTGGATATTACGGCTACGGTCTTTCCATGAAACGTCTGGACGATCTGAAGGTGGTGGAACATGGAGGGAGCCTTCCGGGAGTATCCTCCAATATCGCTTGGTCCAATGAGGCGGAGGCGGCAGTCATCGTTCTCTGCAATACCTCAGGAGTACCGGTACGGCTGATCTCCGACGCCCTGATGCGGATGTACAATGGGAGGAATCCGGTGGACCGCCGGGACGTATGGCAGGAAACATCCTGGGATGAGGAGACGATCCTGGAAGCCCAGGGAATGTATATTTCCGGAGAAGGGACAAAGGCGGAGCTTTACAGGAAGAAGGACGGGAGTTTGGGGGCAAGAGAGAATGGAAAAGAGATCCCCATTATCCCGGTAGGTCCCAAAACCGCCATCGTCCGGAATCAATATTCGGACCTTTTTATCCGCCTGATCCAGAACGAGAGCCGGGGCATCTACGCCATTGCTTATGGCAGCAGGCTGATCCCCAAAAGCCGGCAGGAGAAACGGGAAGAAGGAGAATAACGGAATGGGAAAGCAATACCAGATCCAGTGCTGTATTAGAAATCTAGTCTATGCTGCAGTCGCGGCAGCAGTTGTTTTTGTTATACGCAGGCAGTGGAATCTCATCGGGATCTCCGATGCCTGCGCTCTCTCTGGAATCGTGTTCCTGATCGTGGGTTTGTTCCGCCGGGCAAGATATATGAGGTTTTACGATCTTTGCATTTATGGAGCCATGCGGTTTAAAAGCTTAAGGACCAATCCGGGAGTTTCAGATAAGACATTCGGAAGCTATGGCGAATTTGTAGAAAAAAGACGGTATGAAAGAAACTATACAGAATCTTTTATTGCGGCGGCCAGCATGTTTATCTGCTCGCTCGCAATATTGGGCATATAATCAAGGAGGAAGAAAGCGATGAAAAAGACGAAAAAAATGCTGGCAGCCATGCTGGCAGTGAGCACTCTGGCGGCGGCGCTCTCGGGCTGTTCCGGTGGGAACAAGACCGACGGAAGCCTGGAGTTTACGGAAGCGGCATCGGCAGATGGCAATAATGGGACGACAGAGGCAGGGGCGTCTGAATCCAGCGAGGCGAAGACAGATCCCAATGGTGAAAAGCCTTCACCAGAAGGCTATGGGATCCTGCGGGAGGCGTCCACTGCGAAGATCGGTTCTTTGAACCCACTGACGTATACCCAGTCCTATGCGTCTACCCAGATCAAGCGCTCCTCTATGACTTTATACGGATATTTCCCCAGTGCGGATTACACTGCATGTGAAATTGCGGGAGAGCTGGCAGCGGAGGAGCCGATCCAGATGGATGAGGAAGGAAAGGTATGGCAGATCAAGGTCCGGGAAGGCTGCGTGTGGGAAAATGGAGATACCCTGGATGCCAATGATGTGTATTATACCTGGAAGATGATCCTGGATCCGAAGCTTGCGAACCTGAGGGCAAGTAACTTTGCCAACGATGCCATTGAGATCGTGAAGGCAATGGACTATTTCCAGGGTAATGCCTCCTGGGATGAGGTGGGCCTGAAGCTGATCGACGACCATACGCTGGAAATACATACCGTCAGCATGCACAACCCAACAGAGGTCATGATCCATCTGGCACATCCGGCCAACTGTATGATCAATGAAGAATACTATGAAAAAGGGATGAACGCAGATAGAACGGAGACCATGTACGGGACATCTCAGGAACAATATATTTCCTGCGGACCGTTCCTGGTAGAGAACTGGGTCAACGACGCAGAGATCACCTTTAAGAAAAACCCCAATTATCCATTTGCGGACCGTATCTGGCTGGCAGGGATCAATATTAAGGTTGTTGAGGACAGCAGTACACAGATGCAGCTGTTCGAAAACGGCGAGATCGATTATGTTCAGCTTTCCACATCTAATTACTTAAAGTATGAAGAGGATCCGCGGGTTCTTCTGGCTCCGTATAACTCTGTGCGCCATGTGGTGGTCAATACCATCAACCCGGAGAAACCGATCTTAGCCAATGAAAAGTTCAGACAGGCCCTTTATTACGGAGTAGACAGAGAAAATCTCGCGAGCCTGACCAAACAGGATCCGGCAGAGTATATTGTTCCCACCACCCATATGATGGATCTGAACAAAAATATCACCTTCCGTGATACCGAAGAAGGAAAAGCAAACAGAAAAGAAAACTACGGATATGATCCTGAAAAGGCAAAACAGCTGTTTGACGAGGCAATGTCCGAGGAAGGCCTGGACAAGCTGACGCTGACCATGCATTACTCTGACACAGAGTTAATGGCCCAGATGTCAGAATTCCTCCAGCAGAGCTGGCCGAAGCTGTTTGGCGCAGACCGGTTTGAACTGAAGCTCCAGGCGATGCCGGCCAATCAGCTGAGCCAGGTGAAGAGGGGATGGCAGACCAACCCGGCCTCTTACGAGTTAAGCTGGGGCGGCTGGGTCGGCAATGATCTGGCGCCGTGGAACGCGTTTAAGTATTGGACGTCCTTCTACTCCAACAAAAACGAGCCGTTTATCAATGAAGAGTTTGATAAAGTATTCAACGCAGCGAACTTCGCAGATGATCGTTTTGACGAAGGTGTTCGTCTGAAAGAGGTTGCGGAAATGGAACGCTTACTGATCGAGCCGGCCAATGTTATTCCGGTAACACAGGACATTTATAAGTATTTAAAGGCTGATCGCTTACAGCTTTCCACAAACGGTTATGTAAACCGGATCGGCTTTGCCTGGGACTATTCCAAGATCATTGAATGATCCAGGATGGATCAATGATAGAAAAAGACAGAAGTAGAGTGACGAGACCACAGACAGGCTGCTTCATAAAAGGAGCAGCTTGTCATTCTTCTGAGGATTTTTGCGATTAAGCTGTGCGAGAAGCCGGATATTGAAAAATATAGCATCTGAAAAAGAAGGAATTAAATAGATGAAAGGAGTGAGGATCGGCAGTGTTTCGATATATTATTGACCGAGTGATCGCGTTATTTATCACATTGTTTATTATTGTATCCATTGCCTTTTGTGTTGTCCGCCTGATGCCGGGAAGCGTGTACGATCAGGATGGAGATCTGTCACAGACCGTTATTGATACTTTGAATGAAAAATATCATTTTGATGAGCCCATAATCAAGCAGTACGGCTATTTCCTGAAGAATGTATTCCTCCATGGAGACTGGGGCACATCCATGAAAATGCGTCCCAATGTACCAGTATTTGAGGTCATGAAGGACCGGATCCCGGTAACCTTGCAGATCAATCTGATATCGCTGTTTGCAGCCATACCGATCGGACTTGCAGCCGGAATCGTGGCGGCAATAAAGAAAAATACGATCATCGACCACTTTGTATCATTTATGGTGGTTATCTTCATTTCAGTGCCTTCATTCGTATTTGCCACATGCCTCCAGTATTTTGTGGGATATAAGGCAGGAGCTTTTCCGATCATATACGATGCGTCAGCCACTGGAATGGCAGCACTCCATTCCATGTTCCTTCCTATTTTAGCGCTGATGTTCAGCCCCATCGCCCGTGTTGCCCGTTATTTAAGAGCGGAGCTGGCAGAAACCATGAACTCTGAGTTTATGCTTCTTGCCAAAACAAAGGGCTTAACGTATGCACAGAGCACAATCCGCCATGGCCTCAGAAACTCCATGGTGCCGCTGGCCAATATTATCATTCCGATGTTTGCCAATGTTTTAGGCGGTTCACTGGTCGTAGAAAATATTTTCTCTGTTCCTGGAATGGGAGGTATGATGGTAGACTCCATCAACGCCAGCGACCACATGCTGACCGTGGCGATCCTGGTGTTCTACTCCATGATCTCGCTGATCACAGTCCTTATCGTAGATATTTCCTACGGCATCATTGACCCGAGAGTCAGAATGGGAGGGAAGAAGTAATGGTATTGTATGAAGATAACAAAGCAAAGTATGACGCAGTATCCAAAGACTTGTTCCGTCTGGTACAGAGAGATGAGAAGATCCATGATGTGGAATTTAAGACAAAGCCCATTGGATTCTTCATGGACGTATGGCTGCGGTTTGTAAAAAATAAGGCGTCTGTGATCGCGGCGGTCATCATTCTGATCATTTCGTTTTTTGCCGTGTTCGGTCCGGGCATGAATGAGTACACCTACGATGAGCAGCACACAGAGCTGACCAACATGCCTCCCAAGGTGCCCTTTATCGCAAAAATGAACCTGGGCTTCTTTGACGGCGGCTATACCATGGAAAACCGGAAATACGACAACTTAAACGATCCGGAAAAGTATCCGGAGGGCTGTATCCTGGAGGTCATCAACCCCAGACTGGTCAACGGGGAGCGGATCGTGGACGTGGTCGTGGACTATTATAAGTATAAAGGGCTCAGCGACGAGCAGTGCTTCTGGTTCGGAAGCGACTACCTGGGCCGCGATATCTGGACCCGTATGTGGAGAGGCGCCCGGGTATCCCTGATCATCGCAGTGGTGTCGGTATGCTGCAACGTGTTCATCGGCGTGGTTTACGGCTCCATTTCCGGTTATTACGGCGGAAAGGTGGACATGGTGATGATGCGTATCACAGAGATCATCAACGCCTTCCCCAGGATCGTTGTGGTGACCCTGTTCATCATGGTGTTTGGTACGGGAATGTTCTCCATCATCATGTCCTTAGTCATCAAGGACTGGGTGAGCACGGCCCGTATGGTCCGCTCCCAGTTCTACCGGTTCAAGGGGCGTGAGTACGTACTGGCGGCCAGGACCCTGGGCGTGAAGGATATGGCGCTGATCTTCCGTCATATTCTTCCCAACTCCATCGGCCCCATCATCACCAGCTCCATGATCGCCATCCCAACTGCCATCTTCTCCGAGTCCTTCCTGGCGTACATCGGACTGGGCCTCCAGGCTCCGGAGCCGTCCATCGGCGTTATGTTATCCAGAGGACAGAAGGTGCTTTTACAGTATCCCAGCCAGGTGGTTTTCCCGGCGATCATCATCTCTCTTCTGATGATCTCCTTCAACCTGTTCGGAAACGGCCTGCGGGATGCCTTTGACCCCACATTAAGAGGAGCAGAATAGGAGGAAGAAGATGAAAGATCCAATCTTAGAGGTAAATAATTTGAGAGTCTCCTTCCGTACCTATAACGGAAAGGTCCAGGCTGTCCGCGGCATTGACTTTAAGCTGTTTGAGGGCGAGACTCTGGCCATCGTAGGCGAGTCGGGTTCCGGAAAATCCGTGACCACCAAGGCGATCTTAGGGATCCTTCCCAAAAACTCCATCATTGAGGAGGGGGAGATCCTTTATAAGGGAGACGATCTGACAAAATATAAGGAAAAAGACTTTTATAAGATCCGCGGAAAGGAGATCTCCCTGATCTTCCAGGATCCGCTTTCTGCGCTGAATCCCATCATGAAGATCGGGAAGCAGATCACCGAGGCCCTGGTCTTAAGAGAGCACATGACAAAGGAGCAGGCAAAGAAGCGGGCTATTGAGCTGATGGAAATGGTGGGGATCCCCAGGCCGGAGGAGCGGTTTGAGCAGTATCCCTTCCAGTTCTCCGGCGGTATGCGCCAGCGTATCGTCATCGCCATTGCCCTGGCCAGCAATGCCAGGATCATGATCTGTGACGAGCCCACCACGGCTCTGGACGTGACCATCCAGGCGAAGATCCTGGACGAGATCAAGGAGATCAAAAGAAAACAGAAGCTCTCCGTGATCTTCATTACCCATGATCTGGGCGTTGTAGCCAATATGGCGGACCGGATCTGCGTGATGTATGCCGGAAAGATCGTAGAGGTGGGAACAGCCAGGGAGATCTTTTACAGCCGCTCCACCCCTACACCTGGGCCCTGCTTTCTTCCATGCCGGATCTGGAGACAAAGGAGCGGCTGTTCTCCATTCCGGGAACGCCGCCCAACATGATCTTCCCGCCCAAGGGCGACGCCTTTGCCGAGCGGAACCAGTATGCTATGCAGGTGGATTTTGAGGAGGAGCCGCCGTTCTTCAAGCTGAGCGACACCCATTACGCTGCCACCTGGCTTCTGCATCCCAATGCACCCAAGGTGGAAATGCCGGAAGCGCTTCAGCATCGGATCGCACGTATGAACAGGAAGGAGGGCGTATAGGATGGAACAGAACGCACAGAAGGAACGGGAGAAGATCCTGGAGATCAAAAATCTCTGTATGGAATTCCCCGCCGGAAAGAAAAAGACCGTAAAGGCCTTAAACAATGTGACCTTCGATATTTATAAGGGCGAAAACTTCGGTCTGGTGGGCGAGAGCGGCTGCGGAAAGACCACCCTGGGCCGTACTCTGATCCGCCTTTACAATCCCACCTCCGGTGAGATCCTGTTCAATGGGAAAAATATTTCCGGAAAGCTTTCAAAGGCAGACCGGGACTATGTCACAAGAAATCTGTCCATGATCTTCCAGGATCCGGTCTCCTCCCTGAATCCCCGTATGACGGTGGAGGAGATCATTGCCGAGGGCTTAAAGACCAGGGGAGAAAAGGATAAGGAGCTGATCCGGAAAAGTGTTTCTTCTATATTAAATAAGGTGGGACTGCTTCCCGAGCACGGCTCCCGTTACCCCCATGAGTTCTCCGGCGGCCAGAGGCAGAGGATCGGCATTGCCCGTTCCCTGGTGGTAAAGCCGTCGGTGATCATCGCCGATGAGCCGGTTTCAGCTTTGGACGTGTCCATCCAGGCCCAGGTCATCAACCTGTTAATGGACATAAAAAAAGAAATGGACTTGACAATTCTGTTCATTGCCCATAATCTTGCAGTAGTAAAGTATTTCTCTGACCGGATCGGGGTGATGCACTTCGGGACCATGGTGGAGCTGGCGGACGCGGATGAGCTGTATGCCCATCCGGTGCATCCCTACACCAAATCCCTGCTGTCAGCCATCCCCCAGCCGGATCCCGACCGGGAGAAGGACAAGCAGAGGCTTTACTATGATCCTTCCATGCATGATTACTCAAAGGAACAGCCCAGTTTCCAGGAGATCCGGCCGGGCCACTTTGTGTATGCTTCTGATTCCGAGATGGAACAGTACAGGAAGGAATTATAAGAGACAGGAGCAGAAAGAAAATGGGAAAAAATGTATTGAAGACCATTGCCACCGGCGACATGTTCATCACCCGCCGGATCGCAAAAGACGGTTACGAGGGGTTCGAGGAGGTCCGGGACTGCATCATGGAGCATGATGTGAAGTTTTCTAACCTGGAAATGACCTTCCATGACCAGGAGGGATATCCGGCGGCAGAAAGCGGAGGCACCTGGGCCATGATGGATCCGGGCGCTCTGGACGATATCCAGAGATTCGGCTTCAACCTCTACAACACGGCCAACAACCATTCCGGTGATTACGGCCAGGAGGGCGTCATGGCCACCATCCGCCATCTGAACGAGAGGGATATGGTGTTTTCAGGCACGGGAAAAAATCTGGGAGATGCCTCCAAGGCCTGCTATCTGGAGACCAGAAAGGGAAGGGTGGCGCTGATCAGCGTATCCTCCACCTTCAGCGCGGCTTCCAGGGCCGGCGGCCAGTCCCATCAGATGATCGGACGTCCGGGACTGAATCCCTTACGTTCCTCCACCAGATACCATGTGGATCCGGCCCATTATGAGATGGCCCAGGAGCTGGTGAAGGTAACGAAGGTCAATGCAGAAATGGAATTTGAGATCCGCAACGGATATTTTAACCCGCTGGAGCCGGGGGTCCTTCCCTTTGGAAACGCCGGAATGTTCATTCTGGACGAGAAGAACTGGATTGAGAGCATTCCCAACCAGGAGGACATGAAGCGGATCACCGATGAGATCGCAGAAGCCAGAAAACAGGCGGACGTGGTATTTGTCAGCTTCCACGGCCATGAGACCGACGGCGAGGACACCACCGTTCCGGCCATGTTCCTGGAGACCTTTTCCAGGGCCTGCATCGACGCCGGGGCTCATGCGGTGATCGGCCACGGCCCTCACGAGCTGCGCGGCATTGAGATCTACAAGGGCGGTCTGATCCTGTACAGCCTGGGAAACTTCCTGTTTGAGACGGAGACCGTGAGCCTTCAGCCCTATGACGCCTACATCAACCGGAAGATGCCCCTGGATACAAAGGTGGGAAGCTACATGGATAACCGCAGCAAAAATGGGACCGTGGGCTACGGCGTTCTGGAGAACATCTGGAGAGCTGTCATGGCTGCCTGGGATATGGAGGACGGAAAGATCACCCAGGTACAGCTGTATCCCATCACCCTGGGGCTCCACGATAAGCGTCCCCACAAAGGACTTCCCAGAATGTCCGGAAGCGAGGAGACCTTAAGATATCTCCAGCAGCTCAGTGAGCCCTACGGGACGAAGATCCGCATCGAGAACGGCGTTGGCTATATCGATCTGTAAGGACGGCGCTGGCTGAAAACGGAAAAATTTATGTACATAAGAGGGACTGCTGCAAAAGAGAAGCTTAGAAGCGACTCTTTTGCGGCAGTTCCTTTTTGCATGGAAAAATACCTCCGCAGTTCCGCAGGCTGATGCATATAACGGAATATTATGCATTTATAACTAATAAATATACAAAAAAACTCTTGCAATCCGATTCCATGTAGGATATAATCTTGTTAATTTACATGTAGAGAAAACCAAGGTCACTGGCGGCGGAGAAAGACGTATGCCGCCGGCATCCAATGAAACATGCTATGAATAATTATGGAGGAAAAGATGATGGCAGAGAAAAAATATAACAAGATCGTGCTTGCATATTCCGGCGGACTGGATACTTCCGTGCTGATCCCGTGGCTGAAGGAAACGTATGGATGTGAGGTCATTGCTGTTTCCGGGGATGTGGGACAGGGAACGGAGCTGGACGGCCTGGAGGAAAAGGCCTTAAAAACAGGCGCTTCCAAGCTGTATATCGAGGATCTGAAGAAGGAATTTGTGGAGGAGTATATCATTCCCACAGTAAAGGCCGGAGCCGCCTATGAGAATTACCTGCTGGGGACCTCCTTTGCCCGTCCGCTGATCGCAAAGCGTATTGTTGAGATCGCAAAGAAGGAGGGAGCCGACGCCATCTGTCATGGCTGTACAGGAAAGGGAAACGATCAGGTACGATTTGAGCTGGCCATCAAGGCCTTTGCCCCTCAGATGGATGTGATCGCTCCCTGGCGTTTCTGGGAACTGAACTCCAGAGAGAAGGAGATCGCCTATGCAGAGGCCCACAATATCCCGCTGAAGATCACGAAAGAGACCAATTATTCTAAGGATAAGAATTTGTGGCATCTGTCCCACGAGGGCCTGGATCTGGAGGATCCGGCCAACGAAGCGCCTGTGAATAAGCCTGGTTTTCTGGAGCTGGGCGTATCTCCGGAGCAGGCGCCGGATCAGCCTTCATATGTGACCATCCATTTTGAAAAGGGAGTTCCCACCAGCGTAAATGGTGAGGCGATGGACTGTGAGACGGTGATCCAGACCCTCAACAAGCTCGGTGGGGAAAACGGCTGCGGACTGCTGGACGTGGTGGAAAACCGCCTTGTGGGAATGAAGAGCCGCGGAGTTTATGAGACTCCAGGGGGGACCATCCTTTATAAGGCCCATGAAAAGCTGGAGGAGATCACTTTGGATAAGGAGACCCAGCACTATAAACAGCAGCTGGCGCTGAAGTTCGCGGAGCTTGTATACAATGGACAGTGGTATACGCCCCTGCGGAAGGCCATGAGCGCTTTTGTGGATTCCACCCAGGAGACGGTCACCGGAGATGTGAAGCTGAAACTCTATAAAGGAAATATCATCCCGGCGTCTGTGACATCCCCGTACAGCCTCTATTCTTCGGAAATGGCAACCTTTGACGAGGACGACTGCTATGAGCAGGGCGATTCCGCCGGATTTATCAGTCTTTTCGGACTCCCCATCAAGGTACGCGCCATGAATGATGAGGCGTTGGCAGAGAAAACGGGAACGCATTTCCCATCGGTAGAATAAAGGAGAACCTATGGCAAAGTTATGGGCAGCACGGTTTGGAAAAGAAACAGACAGCACTGTCAATGATTTCAATTCGTCTATTTCATTTGACAGCCGTTTATATAAGGAAGATATCACCGGGTCCATGGCCCATGCGGCCATGCTGGGGAAACAGGGGATCATTGAAAACGGAGAGACTGAAAAGATCATAGAAGGTCTGAAGGGGATCCTTTCGGATCTTGAGAGCGGGAAGCTCCAGTTTTCGGAGGAATACGAGGATGTCCATATGAATATCGAGCAGATCCTCACGGAGCGGATCGGGGATGCGGGAAAACGGCTTCATACGGCCAGGTCAAGGAATGATCAGGTGGCTCTGGATCTGCGGCTTTATGTGAAAAAAGAGATCCTGGCCATCAAGGCTCTGGTCCTGGAGTTTATGGAGGCTCTGTGTGCAAGTGCGGAAGAAAACCTGGAGACGGTCATGCCTGGCTACACCCATTTACAGAGAGCCCAGCCGGTGACCTTCGGCCATTATATGATGGCCTATGCCAATATGATGAAGCGGGATGTGGTCCGTCTGGAAAACTGCCTGGAGGGGATGGATGATATGCCCCTGGGGTCCGGCGCTCTGGCATCCACGACCTATCCCATCGACCGGGATTTTGTAAGGCAGCAACTGGGTTTTTCACGGGTGACGGACAATTCTCTGGACGGAGTCTCCGACCGGGATTACTGCATTGAGCTGGCCAGTGCGCTCTCTATTTTAATGATGCATATTTCCCGGCTGTCGGAGGAGATCATCGCCTGGTGCTCCTGGGAATTTAAGTTTGTGGAGCTGGACGACGCCTTTTCCACCGGCTCCTCCATCATGCCCCAGAAGAAAAATCCCGATGTCTGTGAGCTGATCCGTGGTAAGACTGGGCGGGTATACGGAGATCTGATGACGCTTTTGACCATGTTAAAGGGGATCCCTCTTGCCTATAATAAGGATCTGCAGGAGGATAAGGAGGCTGTTTTTGACGCCATTGATACGGCAAAGCAGTGTCTGAAGGTACTGACGCCCATGTTCTCCACCATGGAGATATTGAAGGATAACATGAAAAAAGCGGCATTAAAGGGCTTTATCAATGCCACCGACTGCGCAGATTATCTCACGAAAAAGGGGATGCCCTTCCGGGACGCATACAGGACCGTTGGCCAGCTGGTGGCCCAGTGCGTAAAGGAAGACAAGTCCCTGGCAGATCTGACCCTGGAAGAGTATAAAGAGTATTCGGAGCATTTTGATGCGGATATTTATAGGGCCATCGACCTGGGGACGTGTGTGGCCGGGAGATGCGTCACCGGAGGCCCGGCTCCCAGTGAGGTGGAGCGGCAGATCGGCGTGATCCGTCGGTTCCTGGAGCAAAGAAAATAATAAGAAATAAAACAAAGATCCCGCCCTGTCTGGCACACAGGGCGGGAAATGTTTTTTTGGGGACCTGTCCGATGCAGCTCTGGAAGACAGGAATGAAAATTTCTATACGATGTATGAGATGTAAAGGAAAAAGCTATACCATATGCAAACACTTGATTTCTATTAGCTGTCTGATATAATGAAAAACATTGAGAATATTTGGGAGGAAGAAAAAGTGAAAACGAAGAAGGTACTGGCAGGATTTACTGCGGCTGCGATCGCAGCCAGTATGATAACTGGCTGTGGGTCTGGTGCGAAAACAGAGACAGCGGTAAGCACAGAGGCAGAGACAACGGCGGCCGAAGAGAAGGAAACGACGGCGGCAGAGACGGCACAGGATACGGAAAAGAGGAAAGAACGGATCCTTACGGTCAGCGGAAACGGGGATTTTGGTTTCCCATCCGTTTATACGATCTCCCCCAAGGGCCAGGGTTATATGACGCTCAGCTATATTTTTGACACGCTGATGTGGAAGGATGAGTCCGGTCTGATCCCCTATCTGGCAGAGGATTATTCTGTGTCTGAGGATGGACTGACCTATACATTCCAGCTGAGAAAGGGCGTATCCTTTACAGACGGCACTCCTTTTACGGCAGAGGATGTAAAGTTTACCTTTGATTATATGAAGGAACATCCCTATAAATGGGTATCCGTGTCCATGGTGGAGGAAGCGTCCGTTGTGGACGAGCATACGGTGGAAATTAAGCTGAATAAGACGTATAATCCGTTTTTGAGTGATGTGGCAGGAAGCCTTCCGATCCTTCCCAAGCATATATGGGAGAATGTGACGGAGCCGGAGACGTTCACAGAGCCGGAGGCGGCAATTTCCACAGGCCCGTTCATCCTGGAAAATTATGATTCGGCAGCAGGAACGTATACGTTTAAGGCAAATGAAGATTACTTCTATGGGGATGTCCAGATCGACAAGCTGGTGATCGCCAATGTTTCCGGAGGGGATTCCAAGGAAGCGCTGTTAAGCGGGGAGATTGCTGCGGCTCCAAATATCAGCTATAAGGCGGCAATGTCCTTAAAGGATTCTCCAGAATACACAGTATTAGAGGGCCCGGGCCTTTCCGTAACAAGACTTTATTTTAATTTTGATGAAGAGGCAATGGCTGTAAAGGAGATCCGTCAGGCCATGTATCATGCAGTCAATCTGGACGAGGTCGTAGAGAAGGCCTACGGCGGAGCCGGCTATCCGGGATCTGCAGGCCATGTACAGCCCGGAACGCCCTGGTACAACCCGGACGTCCGTCAGTATGCGTATGATGTGGAGACAGCGAAGAAAATGCTTTCCGAGGCAGGGGCAGCAGACAGCAACGGGGACGGGATCCTGGAATACAACGGAGAAGAGATGTCCTATACGCTGACCTTCACGGAGAATGATGAAAAGCTGGCGGAGCTTTTAGTATCTTATATGAAAGCCGTGGGGATCGAGCTGGTTCCGCAGAGCGCCGATGATGCAACGGTAAAGGCAGCCATCAGCGAAGGAAACTTTGAGCTTGCCTTTAATACCAACGGCTCCTTCGGCGGCGATCCGGTGTTCCTGTCCCGTTTTGCAACAGTCGGCGCAGACGGAGCGCCTTCCGTAACCGGACAGGGCGGAACGACCTGGGAAAGCGAGGAATATAACAGGATCTATAATGAATCCGCAGTGGAGCAGGACGATGCAAAACGTCACCAACAGGTGAACGAACTTCAGGAGATCATCGCAGAAGAGCTTCCCTGTCTGACCTTATACTATAAGAAGGCAGTCGCCGCTTATAACAATACGATTTTTGACGGCTTTTATTATACGCCGGATGGGATTTCCATTGCAGTTCCGTTTATTATGAATAAGCTTGTCTTCGTTTCCGGCCAGTGGAAGGCACAGTAGCGGAGCAGTACAGACGAAAGAGGACTTTTATGAAACGTGGGGGGAAAATGGTTCGGACATACGGACTTTATCTGGTGCTGATCCTGTGCATCAGTTTTTTCCTTCCGCGTTTTTTGCCGGGAAGCCCCCTGTCTGTGCTGGATGAGGCGACGGCTTCCCAGAATATGGAGGCCTTTCCGGATACATTCCGGGAGTATTACGCCCCGGAAAAACCGGAAGCGGTGCAGTTCCTTCTTTATTTAAAACATCTTCTTTCCGGGGATCTGGGCTACTCCCTGACCGGAAAACGGAAGGTCGCAGACATGATCGGGGAAAGTCTTGGATACAGCCTCCTTTTGGCGGGACTTGCGATGACAGTCAGTACGTGCATCGGCGTCTGGTATGGGATGCGGGCAGGGCTTAAGGAAGGGAGCAGTCCGGTACGGCTTTTTCCTCTGATCCTGCTGCAGGCAGTACCTGTCTTTCTTCTTGCAGAGAGCCTGCGGCTTTTGTTTTCCTACCGGCTTTCCTGGTTTCCGTCAAGGGGAGCGTACAGCGTTGGGATGCACCCGTCTTCCGAGGGCTTTCTTCTGGATGTGCTTTACCATATGGTGCTTCCGCTGACGGTCATGATCCTTTCAGAGATCCCCGGTATTGCTGTCTTTACATATAACAGTACGGTGCGGATCAAAAAGCAGCAGTTTGTACGGATGGCCGTTTACTTAAATCTTACGCAGAATATAATTGAAAAAAAATATATTTTCCGGAATATTCTTCCGGAGATCCTCGGAAAGCTCAGCATCCAGAGTATTTCCTGTGTGGCGGGAACGATGTTTGTGGAGGCGGTTTTTGCATATCCGGGGATCGGAATGCTTCTCCGGACTGCGACGGCCAACCGGGATTACCCGCTGATGCAGGGGATCCTGCTGACTGTCTGTACGCTGGCGCTGGTGATCAACGCCATTTTTGAATTCCTGATCCAGCAGATCTCCAGGAGGTAGGTGAATATGAAAAAAAAATGGTCCAGGCTTTCTGCTGTCCAGCGGATCTGTGCAGGAATCTGCATTTTTTATTTCCTTGCAGCAGCTTTCGGCCCCATATTTTCTCCGTTTCCTCCGGATGATTTTTCGTCCCCGGCCCTTCTGCCGCCGGGACGGGTCCATCTTCTGGGAACCGATGAAATGGGGCATGATATTTTTTCCATGGTGCTGAGCGGGTTCCGGTATACCCTGCTGTTTTCGCTGACAGCGGCCCTGGGAAGCGTCTCCCTTGGAACGGTGCTGGCGTTTGCCTCTCTTTATTTTCCGAGGGCAGGGCGGGGGATCAATCATCTGGCAACGGTGTTTCTGATCATTCCGGATATCCTGCTGATCCTTTTTGTGGCGGCCTTTGCAGCGCCAACCTGTACAAATACCATCCTCAGCATGATATTTTTTTCCTGGCCCCGGGTCTTCCGGATCGCAAGGTCCAGGCTTTCCGCCTGTTTTTCCTCCAATAAGGTGGCATATACCATGCTGATAGGAGGAAATATGTGGGATGTGATCCGGAAGCTGTGGCATGACGGATATCCGGTGATCGGAACGCTTTTTATGATGCAGGCCAGCCGGGCGGTCACCTATGAGACTACGCTGGCATTTTTTGGACTGGGGGATCCGCTTTTAAAGACCTGGGGAAGGCTGATCCGCAGCGCGTTAAATTATGAAAATTTCTTTTACGACAATACCTGGTGCTGGTATCTGCTCCCGGCAATGATCTGTGTGGTCGTTTATGTGGCGGTACTCTCCGTACTGGTATTTGATGAGGGGAAGGTATGATAGAAATACAGGGACTTTCCATTTTTTATGGAAAAAGAAAGCTGGCCTATCCGGATATTTCCGTAAAAAAGGGGGAGGCAGTGGGCATAGCGGGAAAAAGCGGATGCGGAAAAACATCGCTGTTTTCGTTTCTTTTGGGAGAGCTTCCGGACAGTGCCTTTTCCTATGAGAGGGCGGAACTTCTTGGACGGGATCTGTCTTTATGGGGGATGGAACGGTTTGAAAAGATCAGCTATATCCCGCAGTTTGCCCAGAGTGCCTTAAACCCCAGGATGAAGGTCTGGGAGCATATAGACGCGGTCCTTTCGGCCTGCGGACGCCGGGGAAGCGGGGAGGCAGAGGAGCTGTTCCAGAAACTGGCTCTTTCAGAGGAGCTTTTTTCCAGATATCCCAGTACGCTGTCCGGGGGGCAGAAGCAGAGGATCGTGATCGCCCTTGCGATGCTAAAAGAACCGGAGCTTCTTTTTATGGATGAGCCGTCCTCTGCCATCGACTTTATCACTCTGCGGCGGATCCTGGAGTACATATGGTCCATTAAAGGAACGACAACGATCCTGATGACGGCCCATCAGCGGCCGTTTCTGGAAAAGGCTGTGGACCGGATCGTGGAGCTTTCGGAGGGAGAAAAATGCTGGAGATCAGAAATGTGACAAAAAGCTATGATGAAAAAGCGGTCCTGTCTTCAGTCTGCTTCACGCTTTTGGATGGGGAAAGCCTTTTGCTGGCAGGAGAAACAGGAGGAGGAAAGACCACCTTGGCCCGGATCATCTGTGGAAGCCAATGCCCGGATTCGGGAGAGGTGCTTCTGGATGGAAAGCGTCTTTTGGGTACATATAGGAAAAGGAGCCCAGAGGAGCTGGCAGATATCCAGTACATCTTTCAGGATCCGTACAGCGCCGTTGAGCTCACCAATACGCTTCGCCAGACCCTGGGTGAAACGGAGCGGGTCATGAAACGGCATGGGCGCGGCTGCCTTCCTATGGAGGAGGCGCTTTTCCAGACGGCGCCGGAGCTTCTGGGAGATATGGATAAAAAAATGGAGCAGTTTTCCGGCGGTCAGCTTCAGCGGATCTGCATTGCCAGAGCCCTGATCCCCAGGCCGAAGCTTCTGATCACAGACGAGTCTACCTCCATGCTGGATAAGGATGGAGAAGACGAGGTCCTAGACGTCCTTCACCGGCTGAAAGGGGAAAGAAAGGTGAGCATCCTGTCTGTCGTCCACGATATTGACTTTTCAGTGGCCCGCTGGGACCGGATCGCAGTGCTTTTTGGGGGGAGGATCGTTGAGGACCTGCCGTTTGGCCGGTTCTTAGAAGAGGCGGCGCATCCTTACAGCCGCCGCCTGATCGAGAGCAGTCTTTTTTTCAGTGAAAAATAAATGGAAGGGGAAAGAAAAATGTCAAAGATCATCACAGTGGATCTGTCCGAGGGGCAGATCGGGGAGAGCGAGTATACCTTTGGACCAGGGAGGGATTACGGCCGGGGGCTGGCCATGCGCCTTTTGAAGGAGCATGTGCCGGACTCCTGCGGACGGCTGGACGCGGAAAATGCGGTCATTTACACACCGGGCCTTTTTACAGGAAACATGGCTCCCAGCGCCACCAGGGGCCTTATCATGTCAAAGGGAGAGGGGAAAAAGGGACTCTGTGTTTCCAGTATCACCGGAGACTTTCCCCAGAAGCTGGCGTCCCTGGATATCGCGTCCATTGTAGTAACGGGAAAATATGAAAAACGGAACGCAGTCGTCTTCGTGGATCCGAACGGGGCAGAGCTTATGTGTATGCCGGAGCTTGAGGGCCATACGACAGCAGAGATGGTGGATATGCTCAGAAAGCAGTTTGGCGAGGACTGCGCCATCATCGGAACCGGCCAGGCTGCGGACCGTATGATGCCGCTGGCCAGTATTTTCGTGACCTATCCAGAGGGACAGCCAAGATTTTATTGTCCCCGGAGCGGAGTCGGCGATATCCCGGGAAGCAAGGGCCTGCGTGCCGTTGTTTTAAAGGCACAGACATATTTTGGAAGCCCCTGTGTGAACAAAGAGGCGTTTCGTGATACCGGAAAGCGTCTGGCAAAGATCATCATGGACAACGAGATCTGCGGCGGCGCTCTGCCGGGACTGGGCTCCATTACCCTGATCCACCTTTTAAAGAGCCGCCAGGCCGTTCCAAAGGTGGAAAAAAAGAGCAGAGAAGGAGCAGAGGTAGCGGAGAAGCAGGGCGGCTGCAGGACCAATTACTGCTGTGCGCCAATGTGCGTCATCGGCTGCTTAAACCGGCACAGTGCAGGGACGGGAGAGGTATTTTCAGCGCCGGAGGAATCCGAAGTACGGGCAGCGCTGACCCAGTGCTTTGGATTTGAAGAAGCGGCCTTTGCAAAGGAGCTGAACCGGCATGGCTTTTCGATCGGCTTAAATACCACAGAATTTGTATATACGGTATCCATGTACTGGAAGGCGACAGGCGAAACGGCCACCAGGGAAAAGGTCCTCTCCATGATGGAAGAGGTGGAGAAGGGAAGCGTACTGGGACGCCTGATCGGCGGAGGGACCGCCGGAGTGGCAGAGCTTTTTAAAGACAGGCCGGATGTGGCAGCTCTTGTTACAAAACCGTCGGTGGTCCAGGAAGAGCAGTTTAAGGTGCATCTGGACAAGCTTTATCCGGAGCTTCAGGATATGGACGATATGGAGCTTCTGTACCGCCAGGTCTTCGTTCTGGAAAACCTGGGCTTCTGTATCTTCTCTTCCTTTGCGCTTCTGAACAACAGAGAGGTCCTGGAGTTTCTGGCACAGATGGCTTCTGACAAGTTCGGAGTCAGGGTCACAGCCCAGGAATTACTCTCTTATGCCGGAGATTGTATTGAACAGGAGACCGCCTACCAGAGAGAGCGGCTGGCCGGGAGCGTTCAGAAAAACATTCCGGAGTTTATCAAGGTTTTGTACCGGTATTTCAGTGAATAAATAACGGATCATTCTTCAAAAGACTGGTCAACAGAAAAAATCCCGCCCTGTCTGGCACACAGGGCGGGAAACGTTTTAAGGGGGACCTGCCAGACGCAACTCTGGCAGGTATGAGTATGAAAAAGCTTTGTGTGTTCAAGTGTAGCACTTGAAACAAAGGCAGGTTATCCTTTCGGATAACGTAATTGTATTATATGGGGTAAATGTGTACAAAGTGTGATTGGAACATAAAAAAATTATAAATATATATAACAGAATATGGTAGATATGGTAAAATATCCGTAAGAATTGCCTGGAGGTTCGTCCGGATGTGTGTCTGGAATGAGCTGCAATGTATGGCATATAGGAAGGGAGAGATACCATGGAAAACATACTGGTGATCGGGATCGCAGGCGGCTCCGGCAGCGGAAAGACGACGCTGACCACCCGGCTTGCGGAACAGTTCCCGGAAGAGGTGACGGTGATCCGGCATGACGATTACTATAAGCACTACGAGGAGCTGACCCTGGAGGAGAGAAAGCTTTTGAACTACGACCATCCCAATGCCTTTGATACGGAACTTCTGATCCGCCATCTGATGGAGCTGAAGCAGGGACGGCCGGTGGAGTGTCCCGTTTATGATTACGCCATATATAATAGAAGCGGAAGGACCCGGACCATACAGCCGCGGCGGGTGGTGATCGTGGAGGGGATCCTGATCTTTGAAAACCGCTGTCTCTGTGATCTCATGGATATCCGGGTATTCGTGGATACAGATGCAGATATCCGCATCATCCGCAGGATCCAGAGGGATGTGGTGGAGCGCGGAAGGAGCCTGGAATCTGTGATCGGCCAATATATAAACACGGTGAAGCCCATGCACGAGCAGTTTGTGGAGCCCAGTAAGAGGAACGCCAGCATCATCGTTCCCGAGGGCGGCTGCAACCGGGTGGCCATGCAGATGCTCTTAAGCCAGGTGCGGAGCCACCTGCGGGGGGAGGACTGACCGGGGCCGGGGAAGGCCGGATCGGAAGCCTGCGCGGCTCCAGTCTTCAGAATGGCTGCATTTTGCCACAATTTTGCCCGAGTTTTGCGGGAGAAATCTTAAGATTAAAAAGGAAGAATGTGGTATACTCTTTTTATACAGAAATTAAGGTCCGCGGCAGCGGCATAAGGAGGAATACCATGATACGGAAGAATAAATTACGGCTGACCCTGACTACGGCGCTTATGACGGCTGCCCTGGGATTCCCGGCTCTGGCTTCGGAGCGGATCGAGGATATCACCCTGGAGATCGAATCCGGGATCCATGCGGGAGAATACGGAGACGGCGATTATGTGGATGTGATCGTGGATCATGAGGGCTGCTATCTGGATACGGTAACGGTGACCAACGTGCCGGGGGATATCTGGGAGACTGGGGATGAGCCCCGGTTAAAGATCGTTTTACGGACAGACGAGGGCTATATTTTTGCCTCCGGCCTGGGAGAGGACGAGGTGGCTCTGGACGAAGAGACAGGGATCGTGACCTCCGTATCCCGGAGCTCCTCCCGCCTTACGATCCTTGTGACCCTGGCGGAGCTGGATGAGGACGATTATTACGAATATGACGAGGACTATACCCTGGACGTGGAGGAGGCTCTGTGGGATTCGGCTGTGGGCGGTCTGGCCGGCTGGGCAGGAAACGACTACGCAAGGAAATATGAGGTCCGTCTTTATAAGGACGGCGAAGAGGTGGGCCAGACAGTTACAACGGAAAAGCTGACCTACAATTTCTCCGGCCACTTCTCCGGGGCGGGAACGTACCAGTTCCGGGTGCGGGCGGTCCGCGGCGAGTACGATGAGGGAAGCTGGGCGGAATCAGATGAGCGGACAGTATCTGACGAGGAGGCGGCCAGGATCCGCAGCCAGGCGGCCAGCACCTCCCATGGATATGCCGCCGTGGATCCGGCGGGGACCTGGCTCTGGCAGCCGGAAGCCGGCTGGTGGTGGTGCAATCCCAACCGCAGCTATCCCTACTCCGTATGGGCGATGATCGATGGAAAGTGGTATTACTTCAATGAACAGGGCTACTGTGTGATGAACGACTGGGTAACCACCGGAGGTAAATGGTATTACTGCGGCGAAAGCGGGGCCATGGTCACAAGCCAGATGATCAACGGCCAGTATTACGTCAATATCAATGGAGAGTGGGTGCAGTAGCACACGTCGGCGGCCGTCTCCTGTTTTTTGGGAAAAATGAAAAAACCTCTTTAAAAACCGGATTCTTTTGTATATAATAAGATTGATATTTCGCGCTCTGAAAAACAGAGATCAGACGGAATACAGCGGCGGCCGGTATTGGGCTGCGCCTGTATTCTGAGAAATAGAGAGTATCCGGGTGAAAAGACAGAAAAGACAGGAGGAAAATGGCAATGATGATGTCCAACGACATTGGAATTGATTTAGGTACGGCCAGTATCCTTGTATATATTAAAGGAAAAGGCGTTGTATTAAAGGAACCGTCGGTGGTTGCCCTGGACAGGGAGACCAATAAGGTGATCACCTTTGGTGAGGAGGCCCGTCTGATGATCGGGCGTACTCCCGGCAATATCGTGGCGGTCCGTCCCCTCAGAAAGGGCGTGATCTCCGACTATACCGTGACCGAGAAGATGTTAAAATACTTCATCGACAAGGCTGTGGGAAAAAGGACCTTAAGAAAGCCCAGGATCGCGGTCTGCATCCCCAGCGGAGCCACAGAGGTTGAGAGAAAGGCCGTTGAGGACGCCACCTACCAGGCCGGCGCCAGAGAGGTCTGCATCATCGAGGAGCCGGTGGCGGCAGCCATTGGAGCGGGCATCGATATTTCCAAGGCCTGCGGAAACATGATCGTCGATATCGGAGGCGGTACTGCGGATATCGCGGTGATCTCCCTGGGAGGCACCGTAGTAAGCACCTCCATCAAGACTGCCGGAGACGATTTCGATGAGTCTCTGGTGCGTTATATGAGAAAGAAGCACAATCTTCTGATCGGTGAGAGGACCGCCGAGGAGATCAAGATCAATATCGGCGCGGCGTACCGCCGGCCGGAGCTAGTGACCATGGAGGTGCGCGGAAGGAACCTGGTAACGGGACTCCCGAAGACCATCGTAGTTACCTCTGACGAGACCCTGGAGGCCCTTAAGGAGCCGGCGATGCAGATCGTGGACGCAGTACACAACGTCTTAGAGCGGACGCCTCCGGAGCTGGCCGCAGATATTTTTGACCGGGGCATCGTACTTACGGGAGGCGGAGCCCTGCTTTCCGGTCTGGACGCCCTGATCGAGGAAAAGACGGGCATCACGACGATGATCGCGGAGGAGCCGCTGACGGCGGTGGCCATCGGAACTGGTAAATTCATTGAGTTTTTCCATGGAGGAAAGCATTCAGACAGATAAATGGCGACTGTAACAGGTTATGTAGAAAAGATAAAATACCGCAATGATGAGAATGGCTATTCGGTGCTGAGCGTTGCCGATGGCAAGGAGGAGTATGTCCTGGTGGGCACCTTTGCGTATATCGCAGAGGGGGAGCGCATCGAGGCAACGGGGCGCATGGTAGAGCATTCGATTTATGGCGAGCAGCTGTCGGTGGAGAGCTATGAGATCAAGCCTCCCGAGGACACGCTGGCAATAGAACGGTATCTCGGCTCCGGTGCGATCAAAGGCATCGGAGCTGCTTTGGCTAAAAGGATCGTAAAAAAATTCAAGGCCGATACCTTCCGTATCATCGAGGAGGAACCGGAACGGCTTTCTGAGGTCAAGGGGATCAGCGAGCGGATGGCCATGGAGATCAGCAGCCAGGTGGAGGAAAAACGGGAGCTGCGCCAGGCCATGCTGTTCCTCCAGCAGTATGGGATCCATATGAACCTGGCGGTGAAGATCTACCAGCAGTACGGCCAGCGGATGTATTCGGTGATCCAGGAAAATCCCTACCAGCTGGCGGACGACATCCATGGCGTCGGCTTTAAGATCGCCGATGAGATCGCGGCAAAGGTGGGGATCTTTACGGATTCCGATTACAGGATACGGAGCGGGATGTTCTATGCTCTTTTGCAGGCCGTTGGAAACGGCCACACCTACCTTCCCAGGGAGGAGCTGTTTGCCAGCGCGGCGGAGCTCCTTAAGGTGGATGCGGATTATATGGAAAAGCATCTCATGGATCTCCAGATGGAAAAAAAGCTGGTGGTGAAGGAAAAGGACGGCGGGATGATCGTCTATCCGGCCCAGTTTTACTATATGGAGCTCAATACCGCCAGAATGCTCCACGATCTGAACATACGGGATACGGTGCCGCCGGAGAAAATAAGGAAACGGCTGGAGTCCATCGTGGCCGGAGAGCAGATCGAGCTGGACGTCCATCAGGAGGAGGCGGTCATCGAAGCGGTGAACAACGGGCTCCTTATCATCACCGGAGGGCCGGGAACCGGAAAGACCACCACCATCAACACGATCATCCGGTATTTTGAACAGGAGGATATGGAGATCCTTCTGGCAGCCCCCACAGGCCGGGCAGCCAAGCGGATGGCCGAGGCCACAGGCTATGAGGCCCGGACCATCCACCGTCTCCTGGAGCTTACGGGAGCCCCGTCCATGGACAGCGGACGCAATGGGAACGGCAGCACCGGAGGGGAGACCCGGCTGGAGGGGATGCATTTTGAGCGCAACGAGGCCAATCCGCTGGATGCGGACGTGGTCATCATCGACGAGGTCTCCATGGTGGATATCAGCCTGATGCATTCCCTTTTAAAGGCTGTCAACGTGGGGACCAGGCTGATCCTAGTGGGGGATGTGAACCAGCTTCCCAGTGTGGGGCCGGGAAATGTCCTGCGGGATATGATCCAGTCGGGAAAATTTCCGGTGGTGATGCTCACAAAGATCTTCCGCCAGGCGGCCCAGAGCGACATTATCGTAAACGCCCATAAGATCAACGCCGGAGAGCGGGTGCCCCTGGAAAAGCGCAGCCGGGATTTCCTTTTTATCCGCCGGGACAATCCTGCGGCTATTATTAAAGATATGATGGTCCTTTTAAGGGATAAGCTGCCGGGCTACGTGGGCGCGGAGATCCAGGAGATCCAGATCATGACGCCCATGCGCAAGGGCGCTCTGGGCGTGGAGCAGCTGAACCGGATCCTCCAGGAAAATTTCAATCCTCCGGCGGCAGATAAGCCGGAAAAGGAGGCGGGAGGAACCATATTCCGGACCGGGGATAAGGTAATGCAGATCAAAAACAATTACCAGCTGGCCTGGGAGGTGCGGAACCGCTATGGGATCCCGGTGGACAAGGGCGAGGGCGTCTTCAACGGCGATATGGGCGTCATACGCCAGGTAAACGCCTTTTCCGAGACCCTGGAGGTGGAATTTGACGAGGGGCGGATGGTGGAGTACAGCTTTAAGCAGCTGGAGGAGCTGGAGCTGGCATATGCCATTACCATACATAAATCCCAGGGAAGCGAATACCCGGCGGTGGTGATCCCCATTTATTCTGGGCCTCGGATGCTGATGACCAGGAACCTGATCTATACGGCCGTGACCAGGGCGAAAAAATGTGTGTGCCTGGTGGGACTGCCGGAGATGTTCCGGTTTATGGTGGAAAATGAAATGGAGCAGAAGCGGTATTCCGGACTGAAGGACCGGATCCTGGAGATCGAGCCGGGCCTGGACAAATAGAAAAATATATAAATCTATGAATAAAGAAACAATTCTGAATATTCTTTTTCCCCGGCGCTGTCCAGTGTGCGGGGAGATCGTAGAGCCGCCGGGCGGTCTGATCTGCCCGGCCTGCTTTCATAAGCTTTCTTTTGTAAAACAGCCTGTATGTAAAAAATGTGGAAAAGAGATCCAGGATGCGGCGGAGGAATTCTGCGGGGACTGCACAAAGCGCCGCCATGCCTTCGAGTCCGGTCTGGCCCTTATGAATTATGATGAGACGGCCAGGAGATCCATGGCCTGGATCAAATATAAAAATAAGAGGGAATATCTGGACTTTTATGGAGCGGCCCTGGCGGCCAGGTATGAAAACCAGATCCGGCGCATGCAGGTGGATGTCCTTGTTCCGGTGCCGGTCCATCCGTCCAGAAAGCGGGCCAGGGGCTTTAACCAGGCGGAGGTGCTGGCCGTCTGTCTGGGAAAGCGCCTGGGGATCCCGGTGGGATCCGGAATGCTCATCCGGGATAAAAAAACAAAGCCGCAGAAGGAGCTTTCTGCGGCGGACCGTCTGAAAAATCTGTCCGGGGCGTTCCGGGCCGGAACGATCCCCGAGGGAATAAAAACGGTGCTCCTGGTGGATGATATCTATACTACCGGGAGCACCGTGGAGGCCTGCGCCCGGGCGCTGCGGAGCGCGGGGGTAAGCCGTGTGTATTTTGTGGTGATCTGCATGACCGGGGGACGATAGGGGCTGTACCCTACTCGTCCAGGGAGACGAAAAGCCCGCTTTCCTTCTGCTGGAAGGAAAAGTCCTGGGACTCAGCTTCGGAGGACCAGACGGTGACGGTCAGGGTGGAGGTCTCCTTATCCCAGCTTATGGTGGGGCAGATCAAAGCGTCTGTGGCATAGACGGCGGTGGGGAAGGCATTGACCCGGCTGTCCTTATCCATGAGATAGATCCCTTCATACCGGTTCCCGGGAGCCATATAGCCAAAGAGCTTCAGTCCGCTTTCCGGGTCCTCAGCCAGGGAGACCACGCCGTACTGGCCGTCATTTTCGGAGAGCTTTTCAAAGGGGACGGCCTCGATCTCTCCGGCAGAAAATTTCTGCATGATCGTAAAGAAGTCCCCGGCCTCCTCGGCCTTCATGGAAGCGATCTCTTCAGGGCTGGGGGTCTCCCTGGGGCCGGGAGCGTCGTTTTCCGTTTCTGCTGCGCTTTCCGGCGCGCTGGTCTCCAGGGACTCAGAAGCAGTCTCTGTCCCGTTCTGGCCGCCGGTGCCGGAAGAGCCGCAGGCGGTGAGCACGGCGGCGGCAAGGACCGCCAGGAGCCCGCAGGCAGCCCGGAGGCGGAGTTTCCTGTTTTTCATGGTTTCCATATTTTTCATCATTGTACTGGTTTTCCTTTCTGTTTCCAGCGTGTGCGCTGGTCTGACCCCTTGATTTTATCATATTTCCGGCATTGCAGTCCTTAAATTTTTATAAAAAGCTGCCTGGAGCCGGAGCGGTCGTTTTTTTACAAAAAAACTTGACTGTACAGGCTTTCTATGTTACAATGAGCGGGCGAATGGAAGAACATAGGTCTTTTTTTTATGCTCAATTTTCGATAGCAGGCAGAGAAAAAGGCCGCCTTACAAAGAATTAAACGGAGGTGGAAGTCGTGCGCACAAAGATTACACTGGCATGTACAGAATGCAAGCAGCGCAATTACAACATGACGAAGGATAAGAAAACTCATCCGGACCGCATGGAGACCAAGAAGTACTGCAGATTCTGCAAGAGACACACAATGCACAAAGAAACTAAGTAATCCGGTTTTCAGAAGGACGTGAATTATGGGAGAAACAGCAAGTAATGAGAAAGCCCCCAAAAAGGACTTTATCAAAGGCTTAAAAGCTGAATTCAGCAAGATCATCTGGCCGGATAAAGAAACTCTGACAAAGCAGTCTGTTGTGGTAATAGCAGCAACACTTGTTTTGGGAATTGCGATCGCACTCCTTGATCTGATCATTAAGTTTGGTCTCAATATCGTTATTGGTTAAGGATGAGGTGAAGATATGTCAGAAGCACAATGGTATGTTGTACACAC
>NZ_JAXXBR010000006.1:0-2430 GCF_037242085.1 Alitiscatomonas sp.
CGCAGAAAATCCGACTCCCGCTTTCTCGTCTCCTCATCCAGATGGAAGCCCGAAAGCTTCTCTCTGAGGGCCTGATATTTCCGGTAACCTTCCTCCACGTCTCTTTTCAGATTTTCCGTTTCATTCCGGGAATATTCGTCCAGGATCTCCAGATGCTTCTGCTTATGGAGAAGAGACTGATGCTCATGCTGTCCATGAATGTCCAGGAGAAGTCCGGTGACGGCCTTAAGCCTTGCGGTGGTCACCGTCTCGTCGTTGATCCGGCTGACCGTCCTGGACGGGGTGATCTTTTTAGAAATGATAAGGAGGCCGTCCTCATCGGGCGCGATGTCCAGGGCCTCCAGAGCGTTTTTTTTCTTCTCATCGTCCACGGAAAAGGCCAGCTCCACCAGGGCGCTGTCCTCGCCCTGGCGGATCATGTCCTTCGACGCCTTTCCTCCCAGCGCCAGACCCACAGATCCGATGAGGATGGATTTTCCTGCTCCGGTCTCTCCGGTCAGTATATTAAGCCCTCCGGTAAACTCCACCTCGGCCTTTTCGATCAGGGCCAGGTTTTTTACGTGTAAGCCCAGCAGCATTCCATCACCTCAATTCTGCTCATTCAGGATCTTTTTCAGCTTATCCATCAGAAGGATCGTATCGTCCACAGTCCTTACGGCGCACATGATGGTATTGTCTCCGGCCACACAGCCCACGATCTCGTGGAAGCCGATCACATCCAAAGCCTCTGCCACCGCCATGGCCATGCCGGACACAGTTTTAATGACCAGGATATTCTGGGCCATATCCATGGATACGAAGCAGTCCCGCAGGATGCGGATATACTTCTCCCCGAAGTCCCTCTGATGCTGCATCACCGAATAGCACTGGCGGCCATTTTCCTTCTGCACCTTCGTAAGCTTCAGCTCCCGGATATCCCTGGAGACCGTGGCCTGGGTCACATGGTATCCGGCCTCTTTTAAATAGGAAGCCAGCTCCTCCTGCGTCTCGATCTGGTACTTGCCGATCAGCTCTACGATCTTGCTGTGTCTGTCTACCTTCATGTCTGTTACCCCTTTCCTGTAACTGTTCCGTATCCCTCCGGTTACAACGTGCTCTGCCTTTTCCATCCGCGGCTCCGGCCCCGGCCGGCTCCGCCCTCTTCCCCTATGCGTCGTACATCTTGTGCTTTAAGATATCCAGGAATGACCGGTCGTCCAGCTTCACTGCCCGGGTCACCATCTTGGACCGTTCGATCTCAATATAATCCCCACGGGTCAGCGCCACCTTGGTTCCCCCGTCAAAGGCGGCTGCCTGGCACCCTTCATTTTTTTCCGATATCTCGATCCGGATCCGGCTTTCCGGTCCCAGAACGATGGTCCGGGACGTCAGTGTATGAGGGCACACCGGCGTCAGGATCAGAAGCTCCCCGTCCGGCTGGGCAATGGGGCCCCCCGCAGACAGGTTATAGGCCGTGGAGCCCGTAGGTGTGGAGACGATCACCCCGTCGGCACTGTATTCATACAGAAACTGGCCGTTGACGTAGATCTTAAATTTCAGGACACGCATGTCCCCCTCCCGGGCCAGTACGATATCGTTTAAGGCAATATGGCTGGCCTCCGGTCTTCCCTTGTGGTATATCCTGCCTGTGAGCATCATCCGTTCCTGGATCTCATAACGGTCTGAAAGCAGGGCATCCAGAAGCTCCTCCAGGTTGCCCCCCTTTCCCATCTGGGTCAGATATCCCAGATCCCCCAGGTTGATGCCCACAATAGGAAGGCCTGTACCCGCCAGATCCCTGGCCGCCTGGATAAAGGTCCCGTCTCCTCCCAGGGTGATGACGCACTCCGTATCCTCCGGCACGTCGGAAACGGATGTAAACCGTTTCCCCTTGCTGAACACGCCTTTGGAGGTCCTGCAGGTGCATCCATGGTCCTCCAGATACCGGGAGATCCTCTCTCCCATGGCTTTTGTATCTTCTTTATCTTCGTTGACAATGATATAAAAATGTTTCATATGCTGCTCCCGCCGGAACTCCTAATCCAGCGTCTCATGTGCCTGGTTTACGATCTCCTCCGCATCAATGGAGCTGTTTTCGTAAACGTTTCCGCCGGCATCGTTTCTTAAATGCAGAAGGTACTCAATATTTCCCTCCGGTCCCTTGATGGGTGAGAACTCCAGATGCAGGGCCTCGAAGCCGATGCTTCCTGCAAAAGCCGCCACCATGCGGATCACCTCCAGGTGGACGGACCGCTCCCGGACCACTCCCTTTTTCCCGACCTTTTCCCGGCCCGCCTCAAACTGCGGTTTAATGAGGCATACCACCTGGCCGTCCGGCTCCATAAGAGCCTTCACCGGCCCCAGGACCTTGGTAAGGGAGATAAACGATACGTCAATGGAGACGAACTGGATCTTGTCCGGGATCTCCTCCGGGGTCACATACCGGATGTT